>NZ_RZST01000258.1:0-8811 GCF_003997575.1 Mesorhizobium sp. M1A.F.Ca.IN.022.07.1.1 | reverse complement strand
GCCTCTTGCCGACGATCCGGTCGCGGTGTCAGATGGTGCGGCTGACGCCGCTTGCGCCGGACGAATTGATGGCTGTGCTGGAAGGCATCGAGCCGCCGCCGCCGGTCGATCCGGCGGCGCGCGCGGCTTTGGCCGAGCGGGCAGGGGGCAGCGCGCGCAACGCGATCCTGCTTACCCAGTATGGCGGGCTGGAAATCGCCGGCGCGCTCGACGCGCTGGTGGCGGCGCAAAAGCCGGACATTGCCGCTGCCCATCGGCTTGCCGAAGCCGTTGCCGGCCGCGACCAGGCGATCCAATTCGATATCTTCAACCGCCGCGCGCTCGATCTGCTGTCGGCCGCTGCCAGCGAAGCGGCCTTAGCCGGCGACCTCGCCAGGGCCAAAACGCTGTCCGACGCTTGGCACGAGGCCGTGAACACGATATCTGATGCAGAGACCTACAATCTCGACAAGAAGCAGCACGCCCTGACCATGATCGACCGCCTGAATTCTGTGATGCGAATGTGACGGTTTTCTTAGTGCATGCCGCTGCCTCAAAACCGGGCACCACTTTTGGGCGGCATGCATCGGGATGGCAATCGCCATGCCGATAGTTTATCCACCGCCACAACTCAGATTCAGACCTTCATGACGGTTCATTCATGTCACGCGAAAAATCCTACCTGACCACGCCGATTTTTTATCCGAATGGCAAGCCACATATCGGCCACGCCTATACGGTCATCGCCAGCGACGCGCTGGCCCGCTTCCAGCGTCTCGACGGCAAGGAAGTGTTCTTCCTCACGGGCACCGACGAGCATGGCCTCAAGATGCAGCAGACAGCCGAGAAGGAAGGCATCGCGCCGATAACGCTCGCCGACCGCAATTCGGCAATCTTCCGCTCGATGACCGAGACAGTCGGAGGCTCAAACGACGAATTCATCCGCACGACCGAACAACGTCACTACGCATCCTGCCAAGCGATCTGGAAGGCGATGGCCGCCAATGGCGACATTTATCTTGATCGCTACAGCGGCTGGTATTCGGTCCGCCAGGAAGCCTATTTCGACGAAAGCGAAACCACGTTCGGCGACGACGGCGTGCGCCGCGAGCCGCTTGGCTCGCCGGTTGAATGGAACGAGGAGGAAAGCTATTTCTTCCGGCTATCCGCCTATCAGGACAAATTGCTGGCACTTTATGAGAGCCGGCCAGACTTCATCGGTCCAGCGGAGCGCCGTAACGAAGTGATCAGCTTCGTCAAGTCCGGCTTGAAGGACCTGTCGATCTCGCGCACCACTTTCAAATGGGGCGTGCCTGTACCGGGCAACGACAAGCATGTGATGTATGTCTGGGTCGACGCATTGACCAACTACATCACGGCCGCTGGCTATCCCGACACCAAATCCGAGCAATGGCACTACTGGCCGGCGACGCATATCATCGGCAAGGACATCGTGCGCTTCCACGCGGTCTACTGGCCGGCCTTCCTGATGTCGGCCGGCATAGAATTGCCGAAGCGCGTGTTCGCCCACGGCTTCCTGTTCAACCGCGGCGAGAAGATGTCCAAATCGGTCGGCAATGTCGTCGATCCGTTCGCGATGATCGAGCATTACGGGCTCGACCAGGTACGCTATTTCTTCCTGCGCGAGGTGCCGTTCGGGCAGGACGGCAGCTACAGTCACGAAGCGATCGTCAACCGCACCAATGCCGATCTCGCCAACGGCCTCGGCAATCTGGCGCAGCGCTCGCTGTCGATGATCGCCAAGAACTGCGGCGGCACGGTGCCGAAGCGCGGCGAGCTCACCGAAGCCGACGCGGCGATCCTCGACCAGGCGGTGGAGGCGCTTGCGGTGGCGCGCAGAGCGATGGCGGAGCAGGGCATCCATCTGGCGCTGGCGGCGATCTTCGGCGTGGTGGCCGACGCCGACCGCTACTTCGCGTCGCAGGAGCCCTGGGCGCTGCGCAAGTCCGATCCGGAGCGCATGGAGACGGTGCTGTGGACGACGGCCGAGCTTGTCCGGCGCGTGACCTTGCTTTGCCTGCCCTTCATTCCCGGATCGGCGGCGAGGCTGCTCGACCTGCTGGCTGTGCCGGCGGATAAGCGCAATTTCGCGCATGTCCACGCAGACCATGCGCTGGTGCCCGGCACGGCGCTGCCGGTGCCTGAGGGCGTGTTTCCCCGCTACGTCGAGCAGGACACCAAAGCCTGATGCTTGTCGACAGTCACTGCCATCTCGATTTTCCGGATTTTGCCGAGGAGCGGGCGGCTATCGTCGCCCGCGCTCTCGCAGCCGGGATCGGCCGCATGGTGACGATCTCAACGCGCGTGAAGCGTTTTCAGCAACTCCTTCAAATCGCTGAAGCTTTTAGAGAGGTCTATTGCTCAGTTGGTACTCATCCGCACAATGCGGCGGAAGAGCTCGATGTGACCGCAGAGGAGCTGGTACGGCTTTCCGACCATCCCAAGGTGGTGGCGATCGGCGAAGCCGGCCTGGACTATTTCTACGACCGTGCGCCGCGCGAGGCACAGGCGCAAGGCTTCCGCACTCACATCGCCGCCGCGCGCCGGACCGGCCTGCCGCTGGTCATCCATTCGCGCGACGCCGACGGCGACATGGCGGCGATTCTCGAGGAGGAGACAGGGAAGGGCGCTTTCCCCTTCATCCTGCATTGTTTTTCGTCCGGGCGTCGGCTGGCGGAAGTCGGCGTGGCGCTGGGCGGCTATGTCTCCTTCTCAGGCATCCTGACCTTCAAGAACTCGACCGAGTTGCGCGCGATTGCCGCAGATGTGCCGCGCGAACGGCTGCTGGTCGAGACCGACGCGCCTTATCTTGCGCCAATCCCGCATCGGGGAAAACGCAATGAGCCCGCCTATGTCGCGAATACGGCGAAGGTGCTGGCCGAGACCATCGGCGTCAGCGAGGCGGAGATCGCCGACATCACCACCGAGAATGTCTTCCGGCTGTTTGCCAAGATGCCGCGACCGGACGTGACGGCGGCCTGACATGGGCGACCAGCTGCGCCTCACCATTCTCGGCTGCGGCTCGTCGCCCGGTACGCCGCGCATCACCGGCGACTGGGGCAATTGCGATCCGGCCAATCCGAAGAACCGCCGCATGCGCACGGCTGCTCTTGTCGAGCGGATCGCAGGGAATGGCGGCCGCACCACCGTCGTCATCGACACCGGACCGGATTTCCGTGCCCAGATGCTGCTTGCTTCGGTCAAGCACATCAACGCGGTGGTTTATACCCATCCGCATGCCGACCACATTCACGGCATCGATGATCTGCGCGGCTTCGTGCTCGAGCAACGCCGTCGTATCGATATCCATGCCGACCAGCCGACCATGCTGCGGCTGCGCCAGGCGTTCGGCTACTGCTTCGAGACGCCCCCGGGCAGTTCCTATCCACCGATCGTAAGGCCGCATCTCATAGACCATGCCAGGCCGGTGGTGATCGAAGGCGAGGGGGGTCCTCTCACCCTTGAGCCGCTGCCGCAGATCCATGGCGACATCATTTCGCTCGGTTTCCGCATTGGCGGGATCGCCTATTGCCCCGATATCAGCGACTTTCCAGCTGCCACCGCGGGACGCCTTGAAGACCTTGACGTGCTGGTTATCGACGCGCTGCAGTACAACAGCCATCCGAGCCATCTGTCGCTTGCCGAGGCACTGGACTGGATCGAGAAGCTCTCGCCGAAAAACGCGGTGCTGACGCATATGCATGTGCCGCTGGACTATGCCGCCGTGATGGCCGAGACGCCGGACCACGTGGTGCCGGCCTATGACGGCATGACGATCGAAATTCCTTGTGAATCAGTGCGATAAAGACGCCTGTTCACTTTGGCGCTTAGTCGTCAATCCGATTCTCTTTGGTGCTTCGGAAACTGGTCGATGGTTCAGAATGTGTTTGTTCTGCTGCTCGGTTTCCCTGGCGTCGGCAAGCTGACGATCGCACGGGAACTCGTAACGGCACTTTCCGGCCAGGTCATCGACAATCACTGGATCAACAATCCTATATTGGCACTGCTTGCCGATGACGGTCGCCGCACGTTGCCTGATGCCGTCTGGGAGCAGACCGCCAAGGTCCGTCAGGCTGTCTTGGACACCGTCGCAACACTTTGTCCTCCCGCCGCCAACTTCATCTTCACGAACTCCGGCATCCAAGGAGACGCGAGAAGCCTGGCGTCCTACCAGCAGATGAAAGATGCGCCGGATCGACGAGGCGCTCACTTCGTGCCTGTGCGCTTGCTTTGCGAAGAGGCCGAACTGGTTCGTCGCGTGATGTCGCCAACTCGACGTGACCGTCTCAAGTCTATCGATCCGGAAGCGGCGCGCCGCCGCAGCCGGACAGTCGCTGTCCTTGACCCGAAGCACCCGAACAGCCTGACGATCGACGTAACAGCGATCAGCGCGGCGGAGGCGGCTACAAGGATTCACGAACACATCAAGGACCGCGTTGACGGTTCTCCTGGGCTTTCCGTGCGCGCTTCAGAGGCGTAGCAAAACCAGCTTCGTGCTACATACGTAAGTTCCATAATCTATCTTATGCGACTTTCTGATATGGATCATGTAGAGGCGATAAAGCGATCCTATCGACGTGCGCTCGCTGCGAGCGCTCACATTCGGACTATTGAACAATGACCTCTTCATCTTCCTTTCTTGGCTTTCCCGATTGCCTCGCCGGAGGCCGCGTGCCTCGCATGGTGATCTACGGTGCCGGTCATGGCAGCACCTATCCGCGAAAGGACAGCAGCGGCCATGCTCTGGCCGCCAACGCCATCCGCGCTGCGAGCCAAGACGATGCGCCGCTGGTCGAGCATTGGGATTTAGATCTCGGCGGTCCATTGTTCGACGGCAAGCCGGTCTCCTGCGTCGATGCCGGCAACATCTCGACGGTCATGCACGACAATGAGGGAAACCGGGCGCGGATCGAGGCGAAGACGCGCGAGGTCCTGGCCGCGTCGGCCGTGCCGATCCTGCTCGGCGGTGACGATTCCGTGGTAATTCCCTTTCTCGCCGGCTTTGCCGGTCACGGGCCGGTCTGGATCCTGCAGATCGACGCGCATATCGACTGGCGCGACGAGGTCGATGGCGAACGCTACGGCTATTCGAGCCCGATGCGCCGGGCGAGCGAGATGCCGCATATCGCCGGCCTCGTGCAAGTCGGCCTGCGCAGCGTCGGCAGCGCACGCCTGGCTGAAATCGAAGCGGCGCGACGCTATGGCAGCCGCTTTGTGACTGCCCGCGAGCTCCATGCCCAGGGCGTCGACGCAGCTCTCAGCCACATTCCGGACGGCGCGCGGGTCGTCGTGACCTTCGACTGCGACGGCCTCGATCCCAGCATCATGCCGGGCGTGGCGGCGCGCACGCCAGGCGGCCTCACCTACACCCAGGCGATCGACCTGATCGCCGGCCTCGGCAAGCGGGCCAGGATCGCAGGATTTGATCTGGTCGAATTCTATCCGCCTGCCGACCTTGACGGCCTGTCGGCGCTGACTGCAGCCCGGCTTCTCGTCAATGTCATCGGCACTGTCGTCCGGCAGGTTTAACTCAGATGGCCTGATGCCCCGACGAGATTCCCCGTTATGGCCGACCGATGTCGCTTCGAGCTCATGCCGGACCACCCTACCCGGTGGGACTGCGCTGCCGGCATCAGCGTTGACGCCACATCCGCGTTTATCTTTGCCAGAAGGGCAGCTTTCCGATCTCTTCCTCGGCCTGCTGTTTCGTCAGTCCGATATCGTCGATCAGATGCGGGTTGGCCTCTGATATCCGCTTCAGATCCCAGCGAAACCGTATCTGCTCGCGCCGGGCCGCGATCATGCCTCGCAGGGTCTGCAGGCTGTAGCGCCGGCGCGATGCCTGCCCGACCAGCGTTGCCAGCTGCGGGATCGATGCAAACGTGTCGTTCATGGCAACCTCCTATGGTTTGCGGCCCCATGCTTTTCGAGTTGGGGCCTTCCACCTGAATGAGGTTGGATTCTGCAGGATGCGGGCTGCGCCGTAATTAAGCGCATCCAAATAGTTCTCAAAACTTCCAAATCGGCCTGAGCGGTTCATCGGACATGACGAACTGCTCTACCCGTCTCACACTTTTCCTGGAATTGCTCTATAGATGCGCCGCATGCAGGGATCGCGCTTTGCCTTCGGCCCGTACGTGCTTGATTCAGCTGCGGGAACGTTGCTTCGGAACGATGTCCCCGTGGCCGCCGGCTATCGGGGGCTGAAGCTGCTTGCCGCGCTCGTGGAACGTCCCGGCGAAATCCTGGCCAAGGCCGAGCTGATGGACGCGGCATGGCCGGGCACGGCCGTCGAGGAAGGCAACCTCACCGTCCAGATCGCGCAGCTCAGAAAGCTGCTCGGCCCCGCCGCCGACGGCGGTGAATGGATCGCTACGGTGCCGCGCGTCGGCTATCGCTTCACGGGGGTCATCGAACAGCTTGGCGAGACGACACGAAAACCTTTGCCACTGCCCGGCAAGCCTTCGATAGCCGTGCTGCCCTTCGTCAATTTCGGCAATGATCCCGAGCAGGAATCCTTCGCGGACGGGTTGACCGAAGACCTGATCACTGACCTGTCCAGGAACGCGGGACTGTTCGTCATCGCGCGCAACTCGGTCTTCGTCTACAAGGGAAAGCCGATGGATGTGCGCGCGATCGCCGAGGACCTTGGCGTGCGCTACCTGCTTGAGGGGAGCGCAAGGCGCGCCGCGGGGCGTGTACGTATCAACGCGCAGCTTGTCGACGCGGTGAGCGGTGAACATCTGTGGGCGGAACGCTTCGATCGCAGTCTGGAAGATATTTTTGCGGTCCAGGACGAGGTAACGGCCAAGATCGTGGAGGCGCTGCTCGGCCGGCTGCGCACGCAGCCGCCGCGCAATCGGCCCAAGAATCTCGAGGCCTACGATTTGTGCGTGCGGGCGCGAAAACTGATCGACGACTCGCCTCAGACGGCGCGGGAGGCGCATCTGATGCTGACGCGCGCGGTCTCGCTCGATCCGGAATATGCTGAGGCCTATCGCTGGCTCGCCATGAACCATTGGATGGGATGGGTGCATTGGGGCGAGCCCGTCGACCCCAACCGGAGCATTGCCTTGGAGCTGGCCCGCAAAGCCGTGACGATCGACCCCAACGACGCCGGCTGCCGCTGGGTGCTTGCCAACCTGCTTGCCTATGAGCATCGCTTCGGCGAGGCGGATGCCGAATTCGCCAGAGCGTTCGAGCTCGATCCGAACGAGGCCGACGCCTGGGCGACATTGTCCGATATCGAGGTCCTAGCCGGGCGGATCGAGGAAGGCCTTGAGCACATTCGCAAGGCGTTCCGGCTGAACCCGTTTCCGCCGAGTTGGTACTATCTCACGCTCGGCGCCGCGCAATATGCGGCCCGCGACTATGAAGCCGCCATCGAGACGCTGCGCCGGGACGAGACCTATCGGACCAGCTCACGCCGTTTCCTGGCGGCAAGCCTTGCGCAGCTCGGCCGGTTCGAAGAGGCGCGCGCGGAGGTCGAGATGTTCCTTATCGCCAACCCGCATTTCACGACCAGCCACTGGGTCTGGACCGAGCCGTTCCGCGACGGCGCGATGCTCGAGCATTTCGTTGACGGGTTCCGCAAGGCCGGGCTTCCGGACTGACGGCCAGAAAGGAATGGCGCGACCTATTCTTCGAAGCGGCTCGTCGCCTCGCGATCGCGCTCGTATCGCTTGCTGACTGGAAACGGCGGCAGCCACGACTCGCGACGGATGATCCAGCTTTCGTAGGTCGGGGCTAGCTGGTCTGGGGCGTCCAGGGTCCCGAGATGCACTTCGATCTCGTCCGCGGTGCGTGCGAAAACGGACGAACCGCAGCGCGGACAGAAAAATCGCCCGGCATAGTCGCGCGTCTCACCGTCGATCGTAACCGCGTCCTGAGGGAATACCGCCGAAGCATAAAAGAGCGCGCCATGATGTTTGCGGCAATCGAGACAATGGCAGATGCAGACCCTGTATGGGCGGCCCGACGCCACAAGTCGGACATTGCGACACAGGCAGCCGCCGGTGAATCGGTCCATGTTGCGTCTCCTTCAAAGCCGTGCGGTGGAACGTTAGCAGCGAACTCGCCCAGGCGTCCAAGGCTGAGACGTCTCGCTTGCGTGGCTCTCAAAAGCCGGATTCCATAGAGATCGATTTGATCCGTGGCTTGCCGTCTTAGAAAAACCCATCGAGAAAAGCCGCCGTCCCATGCGAGAGGCTGACGATCTTGTTCGTCGCCTGGCGATAGAATTTGAAGTTGAGCTCGGTCTCAGGCCTGCCATCGCTCCAGTCCTTGAACCGCTTGAGCTCGTCCCGACCCAATCGCCGCGTTGCCAATGCGGTGCGGCGGATGGCAACACTGACGCGCGGCGTCTGCCGTTCGCGGTCGGATCTTTTGGGAATGGCCTCGGATGACGTGACAACGCCCCGTGCGACCAGCCCCTGTCCGGCTTCGTTTTCGCTGGCGAACACAAAGATCGTGTCGCCTTCGGCGATATGCTTGCCGCCATACATGGTTTTCTGCGCCGCGAATGAGAATGTCTCGGCCAGCGGATCCTTGACCTCGGCCTTGATCGCGAACGCCATGCCTCACGCATCCCGGCTGATGGTGATCCGGTAGGTCAACTTGCGCTTGGCGCCTGGCGGGATCAGCATCACGCCCGGCTTGTCGGCGAATTCGCCGTCGAAATCGACCGGGCTTGCAACGCCATGCCAGGGCTCGATGCAGAGGAACGGCGCGCCGCCGGGCTTGGACCAGATGCCCAATTCGTTGAATCCCTGCCACGACATTTCGATCGCCGGCCCCCGCCCGGCGGCATAG
>NZ_RZST01000257.1:0-8873 GCF_003997575.1 Mesorhizobium sp. M1A.F.Ca.IN.022.07.1.1 | reverse complement strand
AGCCCGCACCGAGCGCGACGCTGCCCGGCTCGTTGGCCGTGGCGCCGGCGCCGAGCGCCATCGACTGGGCACCGTTGGCGGTCGAGTTCGTCCCTAGCGCGATGCTGTCTGCCGCATTGACAGTCGAGGTCTGGCCGATCGCGATGCCGCCCGGTGCCGTCGACTGCACGATGGCGCCGTTACCCATGCCTATGCCGTTGTCGCCGTTGACGGTGGTGCGCGGACCGATCGCAACCGAATCGATGCCGGCCGCAAGCGAATCCGAGGCGGTCGAATTGGCGTGGAAGTACATGGTTCCCGTCACCGCGAAGGAGCTCAGCGCGCCCTTCAACTGGCGCAGCGTCACCGCGTCCTGGTCCTCCGTGGCGTCGGCAACGTTGATGATCTGACGATAGGAGGTGGAGGTGCCGACCGAGACGGCGCCGAGCAGACTCATGTCCGCAGTGTTGTAGGGGATGAGCCCGGTGCCGGAGAGGATCGATCCCGATGTCGGCGCCACCGCACGATCCGAAACCGAGCCGGCACCGAGCGCAACGCCGCCAAGGATCGTGGCTTGAGTGCCCCGGCCGAGCGCCAGCGAATCGCCGGCGGAGGCCGTCGCCTGGTAGCCGAGCGCGGAGGAGCCCACCCCTTGCGCGAAGGCATCGGCGACGGGCAGCGTCGTGTCGTTGGTGCGGACATAGCGGATACCCTCACCGTTGGCATCTGTATAGGCGGTCGACGTGTCGCCGGCGAAGCTGTTGATCGTGTTGCCGAGATTGGTGATGTCAGCGGTGTTGGCGGCGATGTCGGTGGTGTTCTGCGTCACTTGCTGGTTGGTCGCGAAGAGCTGCGAGCCGTTCACCGCGTCGGTCGAGGAGCCGTTCAACTGCCCGGCCGCGACGTTCTGGATCTGGCGCTCCGCGCCGGCCGAGCCGACCGAGAAGGCACCGGCCGGCGTTCCGCCGGCAAAGGTGTAGGTCGCGCCGCCGATGACCGTGCTGCCGACCGCGGTCGTGGTGCCCGAAACCGCGTTCAGGCCGATTGCGACATCGCCGGCATTGGCGGCGACGGCATTGGGGCCGATCGCAACGGAATCCGTTCCCAGCGCCTGGGAATCGGCGAGCGTGGAATTGGCATGGAAATACTTGATGCCGCCGCCGTTGTTGATGTCGGTGAGCGACGTGCTGAGATTGGCGATATCGGTGGTGTTCTGCGTAACCTGTTGGTTGGTCGCGAAAAGCTGCGAGCCGTTGATCGCGTCAGTCGAGCTGCCGCTAATGCGTCCTGCGGCGAGGTTTGTGAGGGTCCGCTCAGCGCCCGGCGCCCCAATGCTGACTGTCGAGGTCGGCGTCGTTCCGGCGAAGGTATAGGCCGTGCCGCCGATCGTCGTGCCGGAGGTGCCGACGGCCACCTGGGTGACCGAGCCCGAGCCGAGGGCCACATCACCGGAGCTTGCCGTGGCGGTCGCGCCATTGCCCAGCGCGACATTCCCGACGAAGCCGGTCGCACCCGCGGTGGAACCGTTGCCCAGCGCCACGGAACCCTGCCCGATCGCCTTGTTGTTGTTGCCGATCGCAACCGCGCCGGCGGCCTGGTTGGCGGCGGTGGCGCTGGCCGTGCCGTCGCTGTTGGCGATGTTGTTGGCGCCACCGGTGAAGGCGCCAGTGCCGCTGGCATAGCTCGGATCGCCGATGGCGACCGCGCCGTCACCATAGGCGGAGTTGCCGGCGCCGATGGCGACGGCCTTGCCGCCATCGGCGGTCGCGCCCGTGCCCATGGCGATGGAGTCGGCGGAGAGCGCAGCGGACTGCAGACCGACCGCGACGGCGTTGGTTGCCGTCGCCTGGCTCTCGCGTCCCATTGCAAGGGCGTCGTCCGCGGATGCCGTCACGTCCGTACCGATGCCGATGGCGTTGTCTCCACTGGCGCTCGTTGCAAAGGTGCTCGAGCCGACATAGACGGCACCTATCCCGGTCGCTCTCGTGCCTGCGCCGAGAGAGATGGAGTTCTGGGCGGTGCTTTGGGCGCCGCGGCCGAGCGCAGTGCTGTTGAGTCCGGTGGCGCGGGATTCACGTCCGACGGCGGTGGAATTGTCTGCGCTGGCTACGGTGCCGATGCCGAGCGCGGTACTGTCGAGGCCCCCGGCGCTGGCGCTGACGCCGGCAGCGAGAGAATTGTCTCCTGCCGCACTTGCTCCGGACCCGAAAGAGGAGGCGTTTTGGCCGCTGGCCACGGCCGTGTTGCCAATCGCCGTGGCTGCAGCGCCGCTTGCAATTGAGGCAGGTCCCATCGCGACGGCGAAAGCGCCGGAAGAGAGCGAGTTGGTGCCGATCGCGATGCTATTGGGCAGGGCCGTGTTGGCCTGAACGCCTGCCTGCGCGCCCAAACCCAAGGCGATGGACTGGTTGCCCCAAGCGCTTGCCGTGTTGCCCATCGCCGTGGCGCTCGTTCCAGTTGCTTTGGTCAGAATGCCGATGGCAACGGTGTTTTGCTGAGATGCCTGCACATCCGTGCCAAGGGCGATGGCGCCCTGCGCAAGGGCACCCGTTCCCGCGACGGTGCGCCCGCCGATATTGATGGAGTTGATCTGTGAAGCGACCGATTGGAACCCGATCGCGATGGCGTTCTGGTTGCTTGCGGTGGCGTTGTTGCCCTGGGCAAACGAATCCACTCCCGACGCTTTCGCCCCATACCCGAGCGCGGTGGCGCGCAGCCCGCTTGCCGCGGCAGCAAGGCCGAGGGCCGAAGCATTCAGGGCAGCGCTCGTCCCATTGCCGATAGCGGTGGCACCTGCGCCGTTTGCAACCGTGTTGACGCCAAAAGCCGATGAGCCATCCCCATTGGCATGGGCATTTCCGCCGACCGCAAGGGCATTGGTGCCGGTGGCGTTCGCAAAGACACCCATGCCTATCGCATTGAGACCATTGGCAGAATTTGCGTAGCCGATGATGATGGAGCCATCGCCGATTGTATTGTTTGCGTCGCCTATCGCCAAGGCGTTCTGGCCATTGGCAACGGTGCCAGAGCCAATTGCGGTTGAGCTGGCGCCGGCGCTACTGCCGCAGCCGATAGCGGTGCTGCCTGCAGTCGCAGCACTGGGATTGGTGCAGTTTGCGGGATTGCTGACAACCCCATTGCCCATGGCAACCTGCGCGAACGCCGCTTGCGGTATCATGATCCCGGCGACGGCGACCAGGGCGCCGGTCGCCCCGCCGGCGCTGAGCATCCCATGCCCCAACCGGTCGCGCTTCAGGCCGAGCACGCGATGCGCGTTGCGCAGCGCGGCTATCAAGCGGCGGCGCAGCGAGCGGCTGTCGGCAGCGCCGGGTACCCAGTTTCCAGCGAAACGCGCCGATGCGCGCCGGGTGTTTCGTGCTTGCCCGAGGTTCATTGCGAGAGTGCCTCCTTTGGTCGGTCGCGCTCGATCACGACAGGTTCCGCCGACCCTGCCGCCGAAGCGTGTCTGCTCAAAAATGGGATGACGATATCGGCGCCGCGCGCCAGAAGCGCATGGCCCTGCTTTTCACCGATCGCCTCGACGCGATCGAGCGTGTTTTCAAGCCAGGAGTCCCCCTCCTCCGGCACGGCCTGCAGCGCTCGCGTGACCCGCTCCTGCGGAATCAGCCTGCCGAGATAGGATCGCACAGCCGCCAGATGGGCAGCAGGCGCGTCGCCCGCGTGAACCACGGCGGTGAGGCCGTAGAGATAATGGGCAAGCAGCATGTCCTGCTTGGCCAGGGGCACGCCATCTCCATAGCGTTTCTCAAGCGTGCTGGATGCCGACACCAGCCAGTAGCCGATCTCCTCGGAAAGGCTGCGGCCGATGGCCGTATCGTCGCTCATGTCCCCTCAGCCCATCTCAGAATCCGCGACAGCCGAATTTGCTGCAGAAAGGCATGCTTTTCAGAATTCTGTATTCCAGCAGATTGCTGTGTATCTATAAATATTCACCAGTTCTTCGCGAGGTTAACACAGAATTACTTTAGATATTCCTTCTATAAGGCAGGACGGAAATAAAGTTCACAGTAAATTAGCCTCGCCCTATCTTACTCACCCGGCCACGATCAAGCTGCCTTGCCCGCACCTGCAACGGGGTGACGTTGCGATACTTCTTCATCGTGGTGGTGAAGTGGCTTTGGCTCGAGAAGCCACTCAAATCGGCGATGTCCGTGATCGAGAGGCCCCCGTCGGCAAGTAGCTTCTCGGCATAGTCCAGACGAAGCTTGAGGACATACTGATGCGGCGATGCCCCGAACGTCGTAGAGAATGCCCGAGCGAAATGGTAGGGAGACAGATCGCACGCACCAGCCATCTCCGCGAGCGAAAGCTTTCGGGAAAAATTCTTGCTCAAGAATTGCAGCACCAGCCGAGTGTGACCGATCGACAGCCCGCCTTTGGCGTTGAGCAGCGGTCGCCTCTCGGTGAGAATGTCTGAAAACCAGGTCGAGAGATCATCACCGCGCTGCCATTCGGAGTCCCGATTCTCCGGCGTTGCCGCAATCTTGGACGATGCCTTGGGTTTCCCGGCCACAATGGTTCGTGATCGCATGCGGTATCGGCATTATTCAGTTTGCCCCCCGGCAACAACACGTCAAAGGCCACGATTTGAGGCGGTCGGTATTTCAGGAAATTGCGGTTCCGTGGGGAAAAACTTCTCTCACGAAAAATTTAGGTGTCGCTGATGTTACCTGGCAGTCCCCAGGTAAGATCTTATCGTCGTGAGGTAACATAGGGAACAGCCTGTGCATGATGGAGGGCGATGCAAATTCGCTCGGCGCGGCGGACGGGAAATCCGGTTGAAGCTCCTTGCCCGAGACGGCGACCACGCGCTGCGGTCGGGATAGGCGTCCGTGGTCCCGTACGAAAGCGGACGGCCTCCCGCTAACGCCCCCTTGCCAGACTCCCCAGGATGCCGCGCACTATCGCGCGGCCGACGGAAGAGCCCACCGAACGCACCACCGACTTGATCGCGGCTTCGGCCACTGTCTGACGGTTGGAGGACCGGCGGCCCGACCCTCCCAACACATCGTCGAAGCCCGGAATTGTCCAGCGCGAGCCGCCGGTGCCCGCCTGCTGCGCCTGCGCTTCGGCTTCCTGCGCCTCCCTGGTCTTCTTCTGCAGTATCTCGAAGGCCGAGTCGCGATCGACCGCTTGATCGTACTGCCCGGCGACCGGGCTCTCGGCAAGGACCTTGCGGCGCTCGTCGGGTGTGATCGGCCCGAGCCGCGACGACGGCGGGCGAATCAATGTGCGCTGTACCATGGCCGGCACGCCCTTATCCTCCAGCATCGAGACCAGCGCCTCGCCGGTGGCGAGCTGGGTAATCGCGGTGGCGCAGTCGAAATCCGGGTTGGGCCGGAAGGTGTCGGCCGCCGTCCGCACCGCCTGCTGCTCGCGCGGCGTATAGGCGCGCAACGCGTGCTGCACGCGGTTGCCGAGCTGGGCCAAAACCTTTTCCGGAATGTCGAGCGGGTTCTGGGTGACAAAATAGACGCCGACACCCTTGGAGCGGATCAGCCGCACCACCTGCTCGACGCGATCAACCAGCACCTTCGGCGCGTCCTCGAACAAAAGATGCGCCTCGTCGAAGAAGAAGACCAGCTTCGGCCGCTCGAGATCGCCGACCTCGGGCAGTTCCTCAAACAGCTCCGACATCAGCCAGAGCAGGAAAGTGGCGTAGAGCCTGGGATTCATCATCAGCTTGTCGGCGGCCAGAACACTGATCGCGCCGCGGCCGTCGCGGGTGGTGCGCATCAAATCGGCGATGCGCAGCGCCGGCTCGCCGAAGAAGTTCGCGGCGCCCTGCTGCTCAAGCACCAGAAGCGTGCGCTGGATGGCGCCGACGGAAGGCTTGGTGACATTGCCGTAGCGTGCGCTGAGCTCGTCGGCTCGCTCGGCGATGTTGGCGAGCAGCGCCTGAAGATCTTTGAGATCAAGCAGCAGCAGGCCCTCTTCGTCAGCGATGCGGAAGGCGATGTTCATGACACCTTCCTGCGCTTCGGTGAGGTTCATCAGCCGCGACAAAAGCAGCGGCCCCATTTCCGAGATGGTGGCACGGATCGGGTGACCCTGCTCGCCGAACAGATCCCAGAAGATGACCGGGTATTCCTGAAACTGATAGGGATCGAGCTTCACCTGCTCTGCACGCTTGACAAGGAAATCCTTGGCCTCGCCCATCATGGCGATGCCGGAAAGGTCGCCCTTGATGTCGGCGCAGAAGACCGGGACGCCGGCATTTGAAAAGCCCTCGGCCAAGACCTGCAGGCTGACCGTCTTGCCGGTGCCTGTGGCGCCGGTAATCAGGCCGTGGCGGTTGCCGTAGCGCAGCAGGAGTTCCTCGGCGCGCTGGTAGGAATCATCAGGCTTGCGGCTGGCGCCGATGAAGATGCTGGTGTGGTCAGCCATATGTCCGGTTTCCGCAATCTCTTCCGCCAAAAACGCCCGGTCTCATGGAGGATAATAACGCGATCGGCGGGCGACAATGCCCACCATCAAATTTGGCGCTATTCGAATTTGACCCTGGCAGCGAAACCACCTTACTTAGCTTGCGGATTTTGCGCATGTTTGGCAATCGGTTAGCGGCTGCCGGAACAACCGCGACGGATGTCGCATTGTGATATGCGGCGGGGGACCATAGACTGGTGGCTGATGCGGCCGAGAGACGAGGAGTGCGATGGGCGCCGGCGCCTTGACTAGGGATGTCGACCTTCCCAACCCGGACGCCAAGCGCTGGCTGGCGCTGGCGGAAAAAGCGCTTGCCGGCGGCGCTTTCGAAGAGAAGCTTGTTTCGCACACCGATGACGGCATCCGCATCGAGCCGCTCAGCGAGCGCTCGACGACAGCCGAGCCGCTGGTGCGCACCAATCCGAAGTCGCCATGGATCGTCAGCCAGCGCATCGACGATCCGGATGTCGCCCGCGCCAGCGCCCAGGCGCGGGAGGACATCGCCGAGGGCGCGACCGGCCTGTCGATGGTTTTCGAGGGCGCGCCGAATGCCTTCGGCTATGGACTGCCGCGAACCGCGGAGGCGCTGGAAACGGTGCTCGACGGCGTGCCGCTCAACCGGGTCCAGGTGCGCATCGATGCGCATCCGTGGAGCCGCGCCGTGGCGGATTGGCTGCTCGCCTTCCTGACCCGGCGCCGCTCCGATCCGGCGAAGCTCAACCTTTCCTTCGGCATCGACCCGGCGGCAATCTTCGCCGGCACCGGACGGCTGCGCACCTCGATCGAGGCGCTGCAGGAGTCAATGCCGCAATCGCTGGCGCATTTCTTCTCGATGGGCGTGCCCGGCGTGCTGCTCGAAGCGGACGGCCGCGTCTTCCACAATGCCGGCGCCACCGAAGCGCAGGAACTCGGCACGATGATGGCTTCCGCCGTGTCCTATCTCAGGATGTTCGAGAAGGCGCGTCAGCCGCTGGTCTATGCCGCGCCCTATATCGGCTTTGCCCTCAGCGTCGACCAGGACCAGTTCCTGTCGATGGCCAAGGTGCGGGCGTTGCGCAAGCTCTGGACGCGGATCCAGGAAGCCTGCTCGATCCCGGCCTCGACGGCGAACGTCCACGCCGAGACCTCCTACCGCATGATGGCGATGGCGGATCCGGAAACCAACATTCTGCGCACCGCGATTGCCGCTTTTGCCGCCGCGACCGGCGGCGCTGATTCCGTCTCGATCCTGCCGCATACCATCGCGCATGGACTGCCGGCCGGTTTTGCGCGCCGCGTCGCCCGCAACGCGCAGTTGATCCTGGCGCATGAGAGCCATCTCCATCACGTGGCCGATCCGGCCAGCGGCTCCGGAGCGGTCGAGGCGCTGACCGACGGTCTTTGCTTGGCGGCCTGGGAAGAATTCCAGCGCATCGAGGCCGAGGGCGGCGTGCTCAACAGCCTGCAGCAGGGCTATATCCAGAACCGTGTGCAGACGGCCGCCGCGAAGCGCAATGCCGTCTATCGGGCCGGCGAACGCGGCATCATCGGCACTACCTTGTTCCGCACCGGCAGCGAGCGCCCCGTCGAGACATTGAAAGCCGAACGCCGGCCCGCGCTGACAGAAGGCGTGGCGACCTGCGAGCCGCTGTTTCCAGTTCGCATCGATCAGTCGATCGGAGCCGGCTCATGATCCCGGATTTCAGCCAGATCGGCTGGTCGGCGCCGCGCCGCGCGCCGGTCGAGCTCAAGGGCCAGCGGATGACGCCGGAAGGCATCGCCCTGAAACACCTGTACACGCAGGCCGACCTCAAGGGCCTGGCCAATCTCGACAGCTATCCGGGCCTGCCGCCCTTCGTGCGTGGCCCCTACCCGACCATGTATGTCCAGCAGCCCTGGACGATCCGGCAATATGCCGGCTTCTCGACGGCGGAGGAATCCAACGCTTTCTACCGGCGCAACCTCGCGGCCGGCCAGAAGGGCCTGTCGGTCGCCTTCGACCTCGCGACCCATCGCGGCTATGACAGCGACCATCCGCGCGTCGCCGGCGATGTCGGCATGGCGGGCGTGGCGATCGATTCCATCCTCGACATGCGCCAGCTGTTCGACGGCATTCCGCTCAACGAGATGACGGTGTCGATGACCATGAACGGCGCCGTGCTGCCGATCATGGCGCTCTATATCGTGGCGGCGGAGGAACAGGGTGTCGCGCAGAAGGATCTCTCCGGGACCATTCAGAACGACATTCTGAAGGAGTTCATGGTCCGCAACACCTACATCTATCCGCCGAAGCCTTCGATGCGGATCGTGTCGGACATCTTCGCCTATACCTCGCGGCACATGCCGAAATTCAATTCGATCTCGATCTCCGGCTATCATATGCAGGAGGCGGGCGCGACGGCCGACCTCGAACTCGCCTATACGATTGCCGACGGCATCGAATATGCGCGCGCCGGCGTCGCCGCGGG
>NZ_RZST01000256.1:0-8907 GCF_003997575.1 Mesorhizobium sp. M1A.F.Ca.IN.022.07.1.1 | reverse complement strand
CGCGGCGTCCTCATCACCGGGCCGTCCGGCGCCGGCAAGACGACGCTGGCGCTGACGCTCATCGATCATTGCCGGGTGCGCGGGCTGTTTTCGCGACTGATCGGCGACGACAGGCTGCTTGCCGCCCCGCGTCACGGGCGGCTGGTCTGCCGGGCGCCGGCCACCATCGCCGGTCTCGCCGAAGTGCCCGGCTTCATTCCGAGCCCGCTGCCGTTCGAGCCGGGCGGCGTGATCGACCTGCACGTCCGGCTGGTGCCGAAAGAGGAAATGGCCCGCTTCCAGGAAGAAATCAGCGAGCCGGTCGCGGGCTGCCTGGTGCCGCGCATCGATCTTGCCGAGCGCAATGTTGTCACAGGCGTGCCGGCCGTGATGGCGCGGCTGTCGATAGCGCCTTTTTCATGATCCGGTCCGGATTTTTTGCTGCAATGCGTCAAAATGGACCGGGGCGTCGCAATTTTGGGCTTGTCAACCGGCCGTGCGTCGACAAGATAGCGCTCCCGCCGCCTGGAATGGTTGGCGAACATAAAATACGCCAGTGAAGCGGCGATGACGGGAGCCACCAAAGAATGATCGGACTCGTGCTCGTGACGCACGGTCAACTCGCCACCGAGTTCCGGCATGCCGTCGAACACGTGGTGGGGCCACAGGACAATTTCGAAACGGTCGCGATCGGCGCCGACGATGACATGGAGAAACGCCGGGCCGACATCGTCGACGCGGTGGCACGCGTCGACACCGGGGCCGGCGTCATCGTGCTCACCGACATGTTCGGCGGCACGCCTTCCAACCTCGCCATCTCAGTGATGGAATCGGGCCGCACCGAGGTCATCGCCGGCATGAACCTGCCGATGCTGATCAAGCTCTCCTCGGTCCGCAAGGGCGACAACATGGCCGCCGCGCTCGACGAGGCGCAGGCCGCGGGGCGCAAATACATCAACGTCGCCAGCCAGCTTCTGAGCAGCAAATGAACGCCCATGCGCCGGAAAAAGACGAGGTTGTGCGAGAGTTCCCGATCGTCAACCAGCGCGGCCTGCATGCCCGCGCCTCGGCCAAGTTCGTCCAGGTCGCCAGCGGCTTCGACGCAACCATCCATGTCGAGAAGGACGGCGTGAAGGTCGGCGGCACCTCGATCATGGGCCTGATGATGCTGGCGGCAAGCCCCGGCTATTCGATCCGCGTCACCGCCAGCGGTCCGCAAGCCGGTCCGGCCATGGACGCGCTGGAGCAATTGGTCGCCTCGCGCTTCGGCGAGGAAATCTGAAGGTTCGCCGATCGGGCCGCGCATTGTCTCCAAAGACATGCACGAATAAAGATTTCTTTATATCCCATTGTCGTTTGGCAGCCGATCTGCTAGTCAGGCCGGCAATCCGCGCCCTCCATGCGCCGTCCCGGCGCCGGCGCGCTTTTGAAGACAATCACACCGGAGCACTGCCATGACGGGTAGCAAGGACTATGTGGTCGCCGACATTTCGCTTGCCGGCTGGGGCCGCAAGGAGATCGAGATCGCCGAAACCGAAATGCCGGGCCTGATGGCCTGCCGCGAGGAATTCGGCGACAAGAAGCCGCTCAAGGGCGCGCGCATCACCGGCTCGCTGCATATGACGATCCAGACCGCGGTGCTGATCGAGACGCTGAGAGCGCTGGGCGCCGATATACGCTGGGCCTCCTGCAACATCTTCTCCACCCAGGATCACGCCGCCGCGGCGATCGCCGAGGCCGGCATTCCGGTCTTCGCCATCAAGGGCGAGTCGCTGGAGGACTACTGGGATTACACCGACCGGATCTTCCAGTGGGCCGACGGCGGCACGTCCAACATGATCCTCGACGACGGCGGCGACGCCACCATGTACATCCTGCTCGGCGCGCGCGCCGAGGCGGGTGAGGACGTGCTGTCCAATCCGGGCAGCGAAGAGGAAGAGATCCTGTTCGCCCAGATCAAGAAGCGCATGAAGGCTTCGCCGGGCTTCTTCGCCAAGCAGAAGGAAGCGATACGCGGCGTCACCGAGGAGACGACCACCGGCGTCAACCGCCTCTACCAGCTGCAGAAGAAAGGCCTGCTGCCCTTCCCGGCGATCAACGTCAACGACTCCGTCACCAAGTCGAAGTTCGACAATAAATACGGCTGCAAGGAATCGCTGGTCGACGGTATCCGCCGCGGCACCGACACGATGATGGCCGGCAAGGTCGCCGTGGTCTGCGGCTATGGCGACGTCGGCAAGGGCTCTTCGGCCTCGCTGCGCGGCGCCGGCGCTCGCGTCAAGGTGACCGAGGTCGACCCGATCTGCGCGCTGCAGGCGGCGATGGACGGCTACGAAGTGGTCACGCTGGAAGACGCAGCCCCCACCGCCGACATCGTCATCACCACCACCGGCAACAAGGACGTCGTCACGCTCGACCATATGCGGGCGATGAAGGACATGGTGATTGTTGGCAACATCGGCCACTTCGACAACGAGATCCAGGTGGCGTCTCTGCGCAACCTGAAATGGACCAACGTCAAGCCGCAGGTGGACATGATCACCTTCCCGGACGGCAAGCGGATGATTCTTCTGTCCGAAGGCCGCCTGCTCAACCTGGGCAACGCCACGGGCCATCCGAGCTTCGTCATGTCGGCTTCGTTCACCAACCAGGTGCTGGCTCAGATCGAGCTGTTCACCAAGCACGGCCAGTACCAGAACCAGGTCTATGTGCTGCCCAAGCACCTCGATGAGAAGGTGGCGCGACTGCATCTCGACAAGCTTGGCGCGCGCCTCACCGAGCTCTCTTCCGAGCAGGCGGCCTATATCGGCGTGACGCCGCAGGGCCCGTTCAAGCCTGAGCACTACCGCTATTAACCAAAACGAAAATATCTACAACATATTGAAGCCGGGTGTTGACTTTCCGCCCGGCTTCATTTTTTGCACCTGTGATTCTTCACGCCGATTCCGGCAGGCGTTATTGTTGTGATTCGCGGTCCGGGGACAGTTGGGCCGGGGACGCATTCAGGGCGGTCTTGCATTCAAGCGGCGAAGAGGACCAAGACATGCCGGGGGATAACCCGCCACGCGCGGGAAAGGCCGTTTCCGGCGGCCACGAGGATTCGATCACGACCGGCTCCGCCGCGGCGGGCGGAGCCCTTTCATGGCGCGCCGGCGCCCGTCTCGGCACGCTCCTTGCCACCGCCATGTCTGCCGCCCCATTGCTTAGCATTGCGGCGCATGCCGATACCGGCGTGGCCGCGGCGGTCAGCACGGTCGAGGTGATGCAACTTGCGATGTTTGCCGGCGTCATGGGGGCAGCCCTTGTCTCGGCCATCTTCCTGATCCGCGAGCGGGCACGGACGGCGTCGCAAAATGTCCAGCTCAGGGCGCGAATCGCCGACGTCAACGCGGCCCTGCAGCGCTCCGAGGCGCTGCTCAATTTGCGCGACCAGCGCGTCGTCGTGTGGAGTTCCGAGATCAAGAAACCGGAGCTGATCGGCAGCCTGCCGCTCGAAAGCGGCGCACCGGACGAGCGGTCCGCCTTCCTCGCTTTCGGCCGCTGGCTGATGCCGCGCTCCGCCGCGGCGCTCGAGAACGCCATAGCGGCGCTGCGCGACCAAGCGAAGACTTTCGACCTCGTCATCGAAACGCAGGCGGGCATGCCGCTGGAGGTGCATGGCCGCAAGAGCGCCGCGCATGTCTTGGTCCGCTTCATATCGCTGTCGGAAACGCTGCGCAGCCAGGCCCGGCTGAAGGTCGAGAATCAGCGGCTCAGCGCCGACTACGATACCATGCTCGGCCTGCTCGACGCGCTGAAGATGCCGACATGGCTGCGGGCGGCCGACGGGCGGCTGAAATGGGTCAACCGCGCCTATGCCGAGGCGGTCGAAGCGGAAAGCGCGGAGGCCGCCGTGCGCGAAGCCAAGGAGTTCCTCGGCGGACAGGCGCGCGAGCAGATTGCCGAACAGCACAAGTCGCGCCCCGTCTTCGAGCAGACATTGTCGACGGTCATCGAGGGTGATCGCCACATGTTTTCGGTCACCGACTTTGCGAGCGCCGACGGCTCGGCGGGGCTCGCCTGCGACATCAGCGCCATCGAGACGATCCGCGCCGAATATGAGCGCACCGTGCGCAGCCATGCCGACACGCTCGACCAGCTCAACACGGCTGTGGCGATCTTCGATACGGATGAAAACCTGCGCTTTTTCAACCAGGCATTCCAGAAACTGTGGGGCCTGGACGGCGGCTTCCTGCACAGTGCCCCCTCCAACGCGCTGCTGCTCGACCGGCTGCGCAGCGAAGGCAAGATCGCCGAACAGCCGGAATGGCGGCGCTGGAAGGAGAACCTGCTCGGCGCCTATCGCGCCGTCGAATCGCAGGAGCATTGGTGGCACCTGCCGGACGGCAAGACGATCCGCGTGGTGGCCAACCCGCAGCCCAAGGGCGGCGTCACCTGGGTGTTCGAGAATCTGACCGAGAAGATGGACCTCGAAAGCCGCTACCAGACCGCCGTGCGTGTGCAGGGCGAGACGCTGGACAATCTGGCGGAGGGCGTGGCGGTGTTCGGCCCGGACGGACGGCTGCGCCTGTCCAACCCCGCCTTTATCGCGCTGTGGGGGCTGGCGCCGGATGCGATCAAGGCTAACGTGCATGTCTCGGCGATCCGCGACCTTTGCGATCAACGCGCGGCCGACAGTCCGTGGGGCGGCTTCGTCGCCGCCATCACCGGCTTCGACGACGAACGCCGCGACCGCCACGGCCAGGCGGAACTCGTCAACGGCACGGTGCTGAGCTATGCCGTGATCCACCTGCCCAACGGGCAAGTGATGATGACCTTTGTCGACGTCACCGACACCGTCAATGTCGAGCGGGCGCTGAAGGACAGGAACGAGGCGCTGGAGAAGTCAGACCAGTTGAAGAACGAGTTCGTGCAGCACGTCTCCTACGAACTGCGCTCGCCGCTGACCAACATCATCGGCTTCACCGAACTGCTGTCGCTGCCGACGACGGGACCGCTGACGCCGAAGCAGCGCGAATATGTCGAGCATGTCGGCTCGTCGTCCTCGGTCCTGCTCACCATCGTCAACGACATACTGGATCTCGCGACGGTCGATGCCGGCATCATGCAGCTCGACATTTCCGAGATGAGCATCGACAGGACGATCGCTGCGGCCGCCGAGCTGGTCGCGGACCGGCTGGAGGAGCATCAGATCAAGCTCAAGGTCGACGCTGCATCGGCGCCGAAGAGCTTCCACGGCGACGAGATCCGGGTCCGCCAGATCCTCTATAATCTCTTGAGCAATGCCGCAAATTATGCGCCAGCGGCGAGCACGATCACGCTCGCTTGCCGTCAAATGGCAGACGGCGTCGAATTCTCGGTGCATGACGACGGGCCGGGCATGCCGCCGGACGTGCTGGAATCGGTCTTCCGACGCTTCGAGCCGCGCGCCAATGGCGGCCGCCGACGCGGCGCCGGGTTGGGACTGTCGATCGTCAAGAGCTTCGTCGAATTGCACGGCGGAACGGTGCGTATAGAGACCGGAGCGGACAAGGGCACGACCGTGATCTGCACCTTCCCGGAGACGCCCTCCGGCGGCATCCGCGAAGCGGCCGAGTAACGCGCTTTGGCAGAAACGGTGTTGGAACGATTTCTCGCCGACGAGGCGGCGACCGCGAGGCTTGGCGAAGACCTTGCCATGGCGCTGCGGGCTGGCGACGCAATTGCGCTGAAAGGCGATCTCGGCGCCGGCAAGTCGACGCTCGCCCGCGCGCTCATCCGGGCGCTTGCCGACGACGCCGGCCTCGAAGTGCCGAGCCCGACCTTCACGCTGGTGCAGAGCTACGAGACGCGGATACCCGTGCACCATTTCGACCTCTACCGCCTGTCCTCGCCGGACGAGCTCGACGAGCTCGGCCTCGACGACGCGCTGGCGCAGGGCGCGGCACTGATCGAATGGCCGGACCGAGCCGGCGACCAGCTGCCGGCAAATGCGCTCCAGGTCGAGCTTATCGAGCAGGGCGCGGGCCGGTCGGCAAGGATCTCCGGACAGGGAGCCGCCTTCGAGCGCGCGGCGCGCTCGCTGGCGATGCGTGATTTCCTGGCCTCGGCCGGCTGGGGCGAAGCGAGCCGCCGTCATTTCGTCGGCGACGCGTCCGCCCGTTCCTACGAGATCGCCTCGCTTCCCGGCGGGGCGCCGCGGGTGCTGATGAACTCGCCGCGCCTGGTGCTCGGACCGCCGGTGCGCGACGGCAAGCCTTACGCCGTGATCGCTCACACCGCACAGTCGGTCGCCGCCTTCGTCGCCATCGACCGGGCGCTTCTCGCCGCCGGCGTCAGCGTGCCGCTTATCCATGCGCAGGACCTCGATCAGGGCTTTCTGCTGCTCGAACATCTCGGCTCGGAAGGATTTTTGGGCGGCGACGGCCAGCCGATCGTCGAGCGCTATGAGGCAGCGGCGGAGCTGCTCGCCATGATGCATGGCAAGGCCTGGCCGGACCGCATGGAGGCCGCGCCGGGCGTATACCACGGCGTTCCGCCCTTTGACCGCGAGGCGATGCTGATCGAGGCCGACCTTCTGGTCGATTGGTATGTGCCGATGGTCACCGGCGAGCCGGCAAGCGATGCATTGCGGGCCGGCTACCACAAGGCATGGAACGCGGTGCTCGACCGGCTCGAGGGCCAGGAATACACGCTGATGCTGCGCGACTTCCATTCGCCCAACATCATCTGGCGGGCAGAGCGTTCCGGCCTCGATCGGCTCGGCATCGTCGACGTGCAGGACGCACTGATCGGCCCGGCGGCTTACGACGTCGCCTCTTTGGCCATGGATGCGCGTGTCACCGTCTCGACCGAGATCGAGCGGCGGACGGTCGAAGCCTATGTCGCGGCGCGGCGTTCGGCCGGCGCCTTCGACGAAACCGGCTTCGCCGAGGCCTATGCGATCATGGCGGCGCAGCGCAATTCGAAGATCCTGGGCATCTTCGTGCGGCTCGAAAAGCGCGACGGCAAGCCCTACTATCTGAAGCACCTGCCGCGCATTCGCGACTATCTGAGGCGGGCGCTGGCGCACCCGGCGCTTGCCGGCCTGAAGGAATTTTACATGGCCCACGGCCTGCTCGAGGAGCGCTCGCCATGAAGCCGAAGACCGCGATGGTGCTTGCGGCCGGTCTCGGCAAGCGCATGCGGCCGATCACCGACACGATGCCGAAGCCGCTGGTGAAGATCGCCGGCAAGGCCTTGCTCGACTGGGGGTTGGACAGCCTGGAAGCCGCCGGCGTCGCCAGCGCCGTCGTCAACGTTCACTACCTGCCGGAGCAGATCATCGCCCATGTCGCCGGCCGCCGGGCGCCGAAGATCGACATTTCCGACGAGCGCGCGGGCCTGCTGGACTCGGCCGGCGGCATCGTCAAGGCGCTGCCGTTCCTGGGGGGCGAGCCTTTCTACATCATCAATGCCGATACGTTCTGGATCGACAGCGGCGAGCCCAGCCTCGAGCGCCTCGCCCTTGCATGGGACGCCGCTAGAATGGATATTCTGCTGATGCTCACCGATCTCGACTCAGCGATCGGACACTGCGTCGGCACCGACTTCCTCGTGGCGCCGGACGGCGCGCTGCACCGGTCCAAAGGCGACCCTGCCGGCTTGATCTATGCCGGTGCCGCGATCATCCATCCGCGCATCTTCAAGGATGCGCCCGAAGGCCCGCATTCGATCAACGCCTATTTCGACAAGGCAATCGCCGCCGGCCGCCTGTTCGGCATGAAGATGAGAGGCCGCTGGATCACCGTCGGGACGCCGGATGCCATTCCGGCGGCCGAAGCGGCGGTCACCGGCGCGCCCGCGACCGCATCGGCCCAAAAATCGGGTCCGATTTTTGGAAAGCACGATGCGTAGACTCAAGGAGTTAGATCGTCGTTTGTGCGCCCAAACGGGCGCACAAAGATCTAATGCGGTATGAGCGGCTCGCGCCGCGTCTTTTCCATCCCGTCCGGAGCGCCGTTCCTGCCGACGCTGGCGGAGGCGTTGCTCGAAGGCCGCCTGATCCCAACCTTCCGCTTCGACGGCGAGCCGCTGGCGCTGGCTGACGCGACCATCTATGTGCCGACGCGGCGCGCGGCGCGCGCCCTGCGCGGCGCCTTCGTCGACATGCTCGGCAGACGCTCGGCCATCTTGCCGACGGTGCGGCCGCTCGGCGAGTTCGACGAGGACGAGGCCGCCTTTGACGCCGAGGCGGCACCGGCAATAGACCTCGCACCGCCGATCGCCGCGCAGGAAAGGCTGCTGTTACTGGCGCCGCTGGTGCGCGCCTGGAAGGAAAGCCTGCCGGCGCACGTCAGGGCGCGCTTCAACGAGGAGTTCGTCGTGCCGACCTCGGCCGCCGACGCCATTTGGCTTTCGCGCGACCTTGCCCGGCTGATGGACGAGATCGAGACCGAGGGAACGGATTGGGCGAAGCTCGCCACGCTGGTCACCGGCAACCTTGCGGGCTGGTGGCAGGTGACGCTCGATTTCCTCGGCATCGTCACCGACAACTGGCCGGAGTTGCTCAAAGAGCGTGACCGCTCTAATCCGGCCGCGCACCGCAGCGCGCTGATCCGGCTGGAAGCGGCGCGGCTGAAGCGCAGTCCGCCGACCGGACCGGTGATCGCCGCCGGTTCGACCGGCTCCATTCCAGCCACGGCCGAGTTGCTTGCCGTGATCGCCGGCTTGCCGAACGGCGCCGTCGTGCTGCCCGGGCTCGACCGTGAGCTCGACGACGCGTCCTTCGCGGCGATAACCGCGCCCGGCGCGCGGCCGGCAACACTTGGTCACCCACAATACGGCCTCGCCAAGCTGATCGGCAGCATTGGCATTGAGCGCCGCGATGTCGAGGAGATCGGCGCTGCATCACGACCGCTCGCATTACGCGCCGCCCTTGTCGGCGCGTAATGCGAGCGGTCGTGATGC
>NZ_RZST01000255.1:0-8953 GCF_003997575.1 Mesorhizobium sp. M1A.F.Ca.IN.022.07.1.1 | reverse complement strand
ATGATGGAGTTAGAGAAATTGGTCGCAGCTGGAGGGATGCCCATGCGTTCGATGACACGAACGGAATTCGAAGCCTATGAAAAGCGCGTCGAAGCAGTGCTCGCAACCGTCGAGGCCGCCATCGAGTCGGTCGAGAAAAAGGATTTCGACGAGATTGCCGCGACGGCACGCGAGGTGGTGGAAATCCGTCGCGAGTATCTGGAGCTTTCGGAGCGACAGGCTCAGGCCGAGCGTCTCGAGGCTGCTCCACAGGAGGGTCAGGGCGAACGGGACGCGCCGCGGCCTCCGCAGGATGGGTCAAGTTCCAGATGGCGGAGCGGGCCAGTGCTGACGGCACAGTAGATGGAAAGGTGAAAGATAACCCAGATTGGGGGCGCTTCGATGGCGAGGCACGCGTCTTGCGGGACGATCTCTTTGACAGTGCCATCGATCGCCATGGCGAAAGGGCTGTGAGTGAAGGCGATGAGATCTTGGCCGGGTATGATGCTGCCGCCCAATCGCTTGAGCGCGCCACGACCAGATTCTCGAACGAGTATTCCCGCAGTGACCTATCCGATGACCAGCGTGCAACCATCCGCGCTGACTATCTTGCGGAGTCAAATCGATATGACGCCGTGCTTCAACGCTACGCCCGGGAAGCACTCGATGGGAACACCTATCTCTACGAACAATCAAAGGGCGAGGAAAACCTGCAGGAGGCGCTGAAGGAGGAGGCTCAGCACCGTGCTTCCCAGCGGGCGATCGACATGTACGATCCTACAATGAATCTCCCTGCACGACAGCATGACGAGCAGATGGTGCGAGCCGGTGACGAATTGTTCGCCCGCATCGACGCCGCAAGGATCGCCGCTCGTCGCCTTTACGAGCCGGAAAATCGCGACAGCCATCCACACACTTCGAGCCTTGCCGAAACAGAAACCGAGCGTGACACCCGGATCGCAAAATTGAGCGAGGCAGACACCCGATACGCCGATCTGTTGCGGGAGGCTGCCCGAGCCGCGATCGACGGCAACGGCCACATCCGCGATATGGCAACGATCAGACACGATCTGAACAATGAAATCCACATGGAGAGCCGGCGCAGAGCGGAAGCTGAACAGGAACGTTACGATAACGTACGGGTTACATCTGGACTGTCTGAACCGGGCAGCCGTGCGGCGAAGTTGAATGAAGAGTATCGGGCGGATCCACCACAGCAGCAGGTTCCGCGCTTGAGCGAACTGGAGCGTGAAATCGATGAGCGGCACGACCGCGAGCGCGACGAACGGGAACATTAGACCAGGACCATGAGGCAGCATTGGCACATCAAGCCGCTTCCGCCGCCTGACGACAGGTCTGAGGGCCCGGATGGTTTTGTGGGATTCGCGCTGTTGGCTCTGATTGTCATCGGCCCATTGATTTTGTTCGGGCATCAGCTGGGTGCTATGGAGACGTGGCTGGTCGGCGTCTATAAAGCGGTCGAAAGCTGGCTTTCACCCGTTCGGGATTGGTTTTTGGGCTGAGTGGCGTGCATCAGCCATCCAGCCATTGTATTTTCCGGCAATATGCCCTAAATTTGTAGGCACATTGCCGAAGTCGAACTATGGCCACTGCCATTGCTGTCATTGAAGAGGTTTCACGCAAGCTCGGGGGACCGAGCGTGCTGGGAACAGATGTTCGTTCTCAGGCAGATCTCGCCATGATCGTCCGTCGCAGATTGCCACTGGCCACATTGAAGGGATTGTCGCTTGCCGGCCTCAGCGAGCAGGAGATCGAGCGCTTCGTAATCCCGCAGCGCACCCGTCGCCATCGCGCCGAGAAGAACCAGCCGCTGACTGTGGAAGAGTCCGACCGCGCCGTGAGACTGGTTCGCATCCAGGCGCTGGCGGAAGAGACCTTTGGGGATGCAGCAAAGGCCAATCGGTGGCTGCGTAAGGAGCTCGGCGAATTGGCTGGCGAGACGCCTTTGAGCGTCGCCCAGACCGAGGCCGGCGCCCGCGTCGTGGAAACCATCCTCGGGAAGATCGCCTGGGGCGCCGCCGCCTGATGCGGTTGTGGCGGCTTTCGAGCCTCCAGTATGCGAATGCGATGGACGGCGGCTACGGCCTGCTGTTCGATGGCCGCTGGAATACGGTCGGGCATCCAGTCACCTACGCCTCCACGTCGCCCTGGCTCTGCATCCTGGAGAAGCTCGTCCACGTTGAAGACCCCGCGCTACTGCCGGCGCTCGGCATGGTAATGTACGATGTCGCGGATGAGACCCCTTCCTCGCATCGAACCATCGATAACCTTCCTGCTGATTGGCGCCGGCAGGAAGCAATGACGCAGCGCCTTGGCGACGAATGGCTTACCGCAAATGATACCGCGCTGCTCTTTGTTCCGTCGGCAATCGTACCGATCGCGGATAGTCCGGACCGCAATGTCCTTATCAATACACGCCACTCTGCGGCCGCAGCGGTTCAGATCGCGCGCGTCGAGCAATTCGAGCTGGACATCCGGCTGTTAAGGGAATGAGATGGAAATTCTCTTTTATTTCAATGCGTTAGGTTGTTCCATAAGATAGATTATGCAACTTCGACATGTAGGCGCAAAGTTAAAATGTCCCACTTCTGCAAAGTAGGAATGTCGCTTCCCCTTTGCTGGATGCCATTCTCCCGGGCGCTGCTTTTGAGGGAGACAGCTGGTGGGATTGGTTTTGATGAGCGAACGCGAGCTTCAACGCATAGAGGTGCTGTCGAGAGTTGCTGATCGACGGATGACGACCATCGCAGCGGCACATGTGCTTGGTTTGACCAGGCGCCAGGTGCAGAGGCTTTTGAAGACGCTTCAGGTCGACGGAGCTTCGGGACTACGCCACAAGTTCGAACCATCAGATTGTCGACGGGATTCGGGATTTCACTCTATCGCTCGTGCGCGAACATTATCTGGACTTCGGGCCGACGCTTGCGGCCGAGAAGCTGGCCGAGGACCATGGTGTGACGGTGTCGCGCGAGACGCTGCGCAAATGGATGGCTGAGGCTGGAATCTGGTTGCCGCGCAAGCATCGTAGGACATTCCACCAGCCACGTTTACGCCGCGAAGCCTACGGCGAGTTAGTCCAGATCGACGGCAGCGAGCATCGATGGTTCGAGGAGCGGGGCGCTCCATGCACCCTGCTCGTCTTCATCGACGATGCGACTGGCAAACTTCAGCAACTTCGTTTTGTGAAGTCGGAGAGCACGTTCTCCTATTTCGAGGCGCTGGAGCTCTATCTGAAGGCACACGGCTGCCCGGTGGCGTTCTATTCCGACAAGCACACGGTGTTTCGGGTGGCGAAGGCCGAGGCTCGTGCCGGCCGCGGCATGACGCAGTTCGGACGTGCCTTGTCCGAGCTCAATATCGAGATCCTTTGTGCCAATTCCAGCCAGGCCAAGGGCCGGGTCGAACGGGTCAATCGGACGCTGCAGGACCGGCTTGTGAAGGAACTGCGCCTTGCTGGCATTTCGGGTATTGAAGAAGCCAACGTTTTCCTGCCGGCCTTCACAGCCGACTTCAACGAGAAGTTCGCCAAGGTCCCTGCCCGGCCGGACAATCTGCACCGCGCCCTGAACATGCCGCCGGATCGGCTGCGTGACGTGCTGTGCAAGCGTGAGCAGCGTTATGTCGGTCAGCAATTGTCATTCTCCTACGAGCGCAGGCAGATCATGCTCGAGAAGAACGACATCTCATGCGGACTGGTCGGCAAATACGTCGACATCCACGAGTTCGCCGACGGCCGACTGGACGTTCGTTGGAAGGCGTGCTCGCTCCCCTATACAGTCTTCGACAAGGAGCAGCGCGTCACGCACACAGCGATCACTGAGAACAAGCGGCTCGGCGAGGTCCTGTCCTGGATCAGGGCCCAGCAGGATGAGGCGCGGCCCGCGCCGAAGATCAAGACGAACAGCGAGCAGAACGCCTACAGGAAGCGCGGGACGAAGGCGGGAAGACGGACTGATTTCACGAAGGATCCAGAGGTGATCGCGCGGCGAGAACGGGCACTGACTGGGTTGCCTGCTGCCGAATGAAGCCAGCTCTCAAAGCTAAAGCCGGGGAGCCAAGCTTGAGCCGCACCCGATCAGGCTCTGCAATCCCGACCAGCTGAGCCCGATCGGGCGCTCACCACGGCGCCATGGAGGGCACTGTCGCTTGCAACGCCCTGCCCTTCAGCAGACTCTGGCGACATTTCTACTTTGCTGGCAGCGCGACATCCGAACTTGGTTGCGACACGACATGACATGGCGTATATAATTCGTTTTGTGCTCAAAAGCAGAAATTTTCCTAGTACGATAGACGAAGCGCGCATCCAAAGCCCGCACCTTATAGTCAATTCTTGCTGGGCGAAATGACACTCTAAGGCCACTAACAGAACTTTCTAGTGAATGGACGGCCATCGTCGGGCCGCCAAGTCGCACGCGATAGAAACCGCTTCAAGCTCACTCCGACCAACAAAATATAAGGCGGCATAGCGAGCGAATAGTGACCACAATTTAATTTGAGAATAATTGGCTTGGCTCCGGCGGTCTTCAGCCGCTGCATGAACCTCTCCGATAGTTCTGGCAACACCACTTTGTCTCTCTTAGCCAACACAACGTGAAGATCGAGATCAGGCCGTGCCAAACTATGCGCATAATTCTCCAAGTTAAGTGGACCCCAAGCCCTTCTGAGATCGGTCAGCTCAATCTCAGGGTCAAGGCTATCGCGTATCAATCGTGTCGCGCGACCCGTCCAAACCATATCCGCCAGACTCCCCGCCGTCAGAAACAACGAGGCTTTTGACACCGCTGAGTCGTGCGCAGCGATCAACCCTGCGACCCAAGAACCTAAGCTCATACCGAGAACCGAAATGTTACGATAGCCTTCGCTCTTCAACCAACGGATGAGTTTTCGCCCATCCCATACTGCCTGCCTGATAGATTGGATCGTTCTACCGAGATTAGGGCTAAGCATATAATCGGCGTGGACGGAGCCGGGACGGCTGCGCTCGAAATGATAAGGCATAGCAATCTCGACAACCGTGATGCCACGCTGCGAGAAAAAGTTGGCAATCTGACGATTCCGTGAGCTTGCATTCCAATGGTGAAAAATCACCATCGCCTGATCGAACGACCGGCTCTCTGTGATTTTCGCCCAGACGACATTGTTCTCTTCGATTTCAGTAGAAATGCCCGATGGGAATTTTAGCCACCCATCTTCCCTTTCAAAACCCTGATCGCCCCCACTCGGCTCATCGAAAAAGGCTGGATCAGCCAAGGCCTGGTCCGCAAGGACACAAAACTCCTCAATACTTGCTATCTTCTTGGCACCTGGAAAGGCGCGGTCCGCGTCAAGGGCGAAATCCGTTGTTTTCTTTCCCTCCTCACCGCGTCGCGCCCGCCGCTCATCCCAACGATCCAGCCAACTATGATACACTCTGATTTTTTCCTAACTCACTCGCTCGCCATTGCCCAAACCCAGGATCAATTAGGCCGTAAATCCCAAGTAGCACTCCAACGCCCAGAAGGATCGAAAAGCTAGCAAATGCATCGATCAGCAAGTAGCCAGCGACGAGTAGCGCTACGACCGCCGACATCCTCCACAAAGGCATACCAAACCGACGTTCAACACCTAAGCGGATGGATCCATACAGAAATACAACACAGGTCGAAATAGCGATAAGAAGGCTGCTGTAATGCGTTGGCCTACGAAAGCTGATTCCGGCGCTCATATCATTGCGCCCATAGAAGGCCGAAGACATATCGCCGACCAACCATGCCACGATATTCTCTCCACGGGATGTCAGGTAAGCGCTCTGGAGCTTCATGACTATGGCGATCAGAAGTCCTAAAACAGTACACCGAAAAACCCCACGCATCACCCTGAGACGGGTGTTGTTGAGCTCATGTTGATAATCCACCCTCGGCCCATTACTCGCTGCTTCGCCAATTCTCCAAAGATCATGGATCACCGTATAAAGTAAAATGAGACCTACGAAGAACAGCCAAAAGCACAGACACATGTATAGATAAGCGAGCCCTGTGAACACAACCGCCATCGGCACTGATATGACCTCAGGGCGCACATTCGCTAACGAGCCCCAATCCGTCGCATAGTTGCCTCCACCTTTCATCAACGGGATCAATGACACGCCGATCCACTGAAAAAGACCGGCGAACAGGACACAAATCAAAAAAACCGCCCAATATGCATACGAAGAAGCTTCTACGTTGCGCGCCCAGGCATCGTCGCTTTCCATCCGGTCGCCTTGCGCTATCAGCTTTGCGCGCCCCTCATCTTTCCAAAAGGTCACGAGTTCGGCCACGAAGACAAAAAACAGCGGCAAAAACGCCATGAAGACGAGCATCCAATTCGCTGCCCACAGGAACCCAACCTGCTTGACGACGCCATCCGCCCGGCCATATGTCACGTTGTGAATCCCCGTGATATAAGACAAAAACCCAAGAGCGGTGACACCTGCAAACACCGACGCCGGTAAATTCAGGGGAGATCCGTGACTAAAAATCGCCTCCGATCTCCTCGCCAAACTAAAACGGCGCCTCGGCCCCTTGGCGTCAGTAACCCGGGGCAGCTCTGCCGGGGACTCTGACTCATCATTGAACGTGGCAGTACGTGCCACATCTGGAACCGCCAGCGCATCGCCTCTTCCCGCTCGCTTCCATTCTCGTCTCTTGGCCGTTAATCGCGATTGCGCCGCACTAAGCTCCACCTGCCATTCCCTAGTCGCCACCGGATCATCGCACCCAAAAACCCTCGCCAGCCAACGAATGTTGGCAGTGCTAATTCCCTTCTCGTTCTCTTGAAACCAGAGCTGCACCGTTCGCAGATCGATCCCTGCCCGGTTGGAATCAATCTGGGAAATCGCCTCTGCAAGAAGCTCGGGCGTCCATGGACCTGCAGGAAACCCATCTTTGCCCAATGGCCGACCTGCACCGGCCGCGGCTAATCGTTTGAATACTTCTTTAAAATCACTCCCGTCACTCGGCGGAGGGAGAAATAACTTTCCGTTCTTTAGCAATGACTTACAGACTCTGGTTTCGTTCCGTTTCGCTAGACTTCGTATCCTATCGCGCCTTCGTCCTCAATCAACATTTACCGGTGGCCGAAGGGAACTAATGCTTAGAGTGTCATTTCGCCGCCAGGGAGCTGTCGGCACTAGGCGGACGACATAGCGACCAATTCTCGTCTTTCTCTGGGGGGCTTGGATCCTGGAGAGATGTCCATGTTCAAACACGTCGCCGAGGCATTTGTGCCGCTCCCGCGCGCCGAATGGGTGGTGGAACAAGTCTGCGCCAAATCTCGCGATTTCTGCCAGTCGATCAGGGCAACAGCCGCCGACAAGCTGCTCGACTTCGGCGACGCCCGTGCGATCTTGAGGCCCTCGGCTGAGGGGCTGCACGTCCGAGTCGACGCGCAGGACCTGGCCACCTTCTATGGCGTTCGGACCTTGTTGCAAGGCACCCTGTCGGCGTCCACGACCGTTCCCGGCGCCGGCGTCGAATGGTACCCGGGTGGCAGCATGCCTTTCAGGCAGATCTGCCGGCGCCCAGGCCAGAGATGACCGGCGGCTTTTTCTTCATGATGTGCTCCCCTCCGCTCTGTCTGAGACGCAAATGGCGCACCCGACCTTTGACGTAGCCGGCCAGTTCGGACGCATGTACCCCGGTACTTGTCCGATCTGGATCACATCATTGAGCGCAGACCGGATCTGCGACCAAGGAAACTCAGCATCGTCTTCCGACGATCGCCCTTCCGTGAGCACGGCATCGAGGATTTGGCGAATGCATCGGGCCTGACCGTTCGTACGCTTGCCAGAATTGAGAGTTCTCAGACGATCCCGAGACAAACAACGCTTCAAGCCCTGGCTGAGGCATTAGAGGCAGCAGGGATCGAATTCATTTCAGAGAATGGAGCGGGAACTGGCGTCCGGCTTTCCCGTCGGCTGAACAGCAAATGATGCCAAGCGGATACCGACGGCGATCTCGAAGTGGACGATCGCATCGGAGGAGCTTTTCTATTCGGCCAAGCGCTTTCCTTTTCCAAAATGCTCATTGGGTGACGCCGCGGACGCGGTCGACGACGCGGCGCTGCCGCTCCGAAATAATCTCCTGGCTGCTCTGCGTCCGAACCGTCTGCTGCAGGACCTGCAGCCGATCCCGCATCGCCTGAAAAGCGCTGCGCTGCGCCGGCGTCACACGATTGATGACGTCCTTCTCGCCGCGCAGCAGTGCGTTGCGACCAAAACGCTCGTCGAGCGCCCGACTGACCACAGTGAATTCCTGGGCAATGCGAGGATCGATCGAACCTGGAGCGAGGTCTCGCTTGGCGACATTCTTCCTGGCCGCCGTCAGTTGCCTGAGCGCGTCCTCCGCCGCCGGCGATAGACCGGGAATGGCAACCGCCATGCGCTGGCGCTCTTCCGTGATGGCCCGGGTTTCGCTATCGAGAGCGGCGGCAAAGGAGGCGCCGAGTGAACGCACATGGCTCGCCGCTTCCGGCACGGCCTGAAGCGCTTCCTTCCGTTCCCGGCCTGCGGCGAGCAGGCGATCCATCATCCGATCGGTTCCACGCAACGCGCCATAGGCGCCGGGATCGTTGCTGACGGCCGCCGCGATCCGCCCACCGGGAAAGCCGTTCACGATGAGCTCCTCGATCTTGGTGACGGCTCCGGCTGGATCGCGCCAGATGCGCGTCGCCGTCTCGGCGAGCGCGGCGCGATGAAGACGAAAGTCTCGAGCGGCGAGCGCCCTCTCCCGTGCCTCCTCTTCCACCGGCGTCTTGAACTCCGTCACGGCGGCCAGCATCGGCAACGGGGCAATCGCCTCCCTGGCCGGTGCGACGCTGGCCCCGGCGACGATCTTGGAGGGGTCCTGCCTTTCGGTCATATTCTGCTCCTCGGCAAAGCGCCGAACGACGGCGAAGAGCCGGGCGAGCTTCTCGCGGCGATCGGGGGCAAGAT
>NZ_RZST01000254.1:0-8970 GCF_003997575.1 Mesorhizobium sp. M1A.F.Ca.IN.022.07.1.1 | reverse complement strand
CTGGGAGAAGGACTAACACAATGCCCCGCACGCGGGTCAGTTTCGAGATGCGACAGAAAGCGTGCTCGCTTCGTCTGCACACGACGAAGGCCGAGTCCCTGCTGTGGTACGAATTGCGCGAGCTGACGGCTGATGGCCTGAAGTTCAGGCGGCAATCGCCGATCGGCCCGTACATTGTCGATTTCGTCTGCCCGAAGGTCAAACTGATCGTCGAGGTCGACGGCGACCTGCACGAAACCGAAGCTGGCAGACGTCATGATGTGAACCGCGACGCCTATTTGCCGTCACTCGGGTATGTCGTTGTCAGGATTGATGAGCCTGATGTCATTAACAGTGCATGGCGTGTGGCGCAGTTTGTTAAGGACAAGGCCGAGCACCTCATCGGCGACCCCTCCCGGCCGCTTCGCGGCCACCCTCCCCTCAAGGGGGAGGGGGACGCCGGCGCAGTGGAGGAAACAGCATGACAAATCCAGCCGAAGTTCTTGGCCTGCCGAAGCCCGCCTGGGCGGCGGACGAAGTCGGCATGCTCTACGAGATGGCGAGCCGCTTCATGTCGGAGGAGATCGCGCCGCGCTACGAAGAGTTCGAGAAGAACGAGATTTTCGACCGCGAGAGCTGGCTGAAGGCGGGCGCCGCCGGCCTGCTCTGCGCCTCTATGCCGGAGAAATATGGCGGCTCCGGCGGCACCTTCGCGCATGAGAGCGCCATCATCGAGGCTATCGGCCACGTCGGGGTCGACGGCTTCGGCATCGGCCTGCACAACTCGATCGTCGCGCCATACATCCTGCATTACGGCTCCGAGGAGCAGAAAGAAAAATGGCTGCCGAAACTGGCGACCGGGGAGCTGATCGGCGCCATCGCTATGACCGAGCCCGGCGCCGGCTCCGACCTTCAGGGCGTCAAGACCCGTGCCGAGAAGGACGGCAATCACTACAAGCTCAACGGCTCCAAGACCTTCATCACCAACGGCCAGCTTGCCAACCTGATCATCGTCGTCACCAAGACCGATCCGGACAAGGGCGCCAAGGGCACCTCGCTGATCGTCGTCGAGACCGACGAGGTCGAGGGCTTCGAACGCGGTCGCAACCTCGACAAAATAGGGCTCAAGGCCAACGACACCTCCGAGCTGTTCTTCAACGACGTGCGCGTGCCGACCTCCAACCTGCTCGGCCATGAGGAAGGCAAGGGCTTCGTCCAGCTGATGCAGCAATTGCCGCAGGAGCGGCTGCAGATCGGCACCGGCGCGATCGCCATGATCGAGCGGGCGCTGGCGCTTACCATCGACTACGTCAAGGAGCGCAAGGCCTTCGGCAAGGCGATCATCGATTTCCAGAACACCCAGTTCAAGCTGGCCGAGCTGAAGACCGAGGCCACGATCGGCCGCGTCTTCTACAACGACTGCGTCGCCCGCCACATCGACGGCGGCCTCGACCCGGTCACCGCCTCTATGGCCAAATACTGGCTGTCCGACCTGCAGGGCAAAGTCGTCGACGAATGCCTTCAACTGCATGGCGGCTATGGCTACATGAACGAATATCCGATCGCCCGCATGTTCCGCGACGCCCGCGTCCAGCGCATCTACGGCGGCACCAACGAGATCATGAAATTGCTGATCGGGCGCTCTCTGTGAGCGCAGCGACCGGCAAATCCAAGGAGCACGAAAATGGCCGAAGCTTACGTCTATGACGCCGTGCGCACGCCGCGCGGCCGAGGCAAGAAGGATGGCTCGCTGCACGAGGTGCCGGCGGTGCGGCTCGCGGCAAAGACGCTTGAGGCGCTGCGTGACCGCAACGCGCTCGACACCGGCACGGTCGACGACATCATCTTCGGCTGCGTCGATCCGGTCGGCGAAGCGGGCTCGGTCATTCCGCGCGCCGCCGCCTTCGAGGCCGGCTACGACACCAGGGCGCCCGGCATGCAGATATCGCGCTTCTGCGCTTCCGGACTCGATGCCATCAATTTCGGCGCGGCCAAGATCGCGCAAGGCGCGGACGAGATCGTCATTGCCGGGGGCGTAGAATCCATGTCGCGTGTCGGCATGGGCATGTCCGGCGGCGCCTGGTTCATGGACCCCTCCGTCGGCCTTCCCGGCTGGTTCGTGCCGCAGGGCATCTCGGCCGACCTGATCGCGACGAAATACGGGTTCAGCCGCGACGACGTCGACGCTTACGCCGTCGAGAGCCAGAAGCGCGCCGCCAAGGCGTGGGACGACGGCCGCTTCAAGAATTCGGTGGTCCCGATCAAGGACCAGAACGGCCTCACCATCCTCGACCGTGACGAGCACATGCGGCCTTCGACCGACATGCAGTCGCTCGCCTCGCTCAATCCGTCCTTCGTCATGCCGGGCGAGATGGGCGGGTTCGATGCGGTGGCCGTGCAGAAGCATCCGGAAGTCGAGGAAGTGAACCACGTCCACCATGCCGGCAACTCGTCCGGCATCGTGGACGGCGCCGCTGCTGTACTGCTCGGCTCCAAGAAGGCCGGCAAGGCCATGGGCCTGAAGCCCCGCGCGCGCATCCGCTCGTTCGCCAATATCGGTTCCGAGCCGGTGCTGATGCTGACCGGCCCGGTCGACGTCACCGAAAAGCTCTTGAAGCGTGCCAAAATGAAGCTGTCGGACATCGACCTCTTCGAGCTCAACGAGGCCTTCGCTTCCGTTGTGCTGCGCTACATGCAGGCCTTCGACATCCCGCATGACCAGATCAACGTCAATGGCGGCGCGATCGCCATGGGCCATCCGCTCGGCGCCACCGGCGCGATGATCTTCGGCACGGTGCTGGACGAGCTGGAGCGCCGGGACCTGAACACCGCGCTGGTCACGCTCTGCATCGGCGCCGGCATGGGCACTGCCACCATCATCGAACGCGTCTGACGGGGAGAGAAAAGATGAGCTACACCAATTTCACCCTCGACATGGACGCCGATGGGATCGCGCTGGTCACCTGGGACATGCCGGGCCGCTCGATGAACGTCTTCACCGAAGAGGCGATGCGCGAGCTCAACGCCATCGTCGATCGTGTGGCGGGCGACGCCGCCATCAAAGGCGCGGTCATCACCTCCGGCAAGGACAGCTTCTCCGGCGGTGCCGACATCACCATGCTGCAGAAGATGCTCGCCACCTTCGCCGTCGAAAAGGAAAACGACCTCGAAAAGGCGACCAAGGCGCTGTTCGACAATGCCGGTTACATGACCGGTCTGTTCCGCAAGATCGAGACCTGCGGCAAGCCGTGGGTGTCGGCGATCAACGGCACCTGCATGGGCGGCGCCTTCGAGATGTCGCTCGCCTGCCACGGCCGCGTCGCGGCCGATTCCGACAAGGTGAAGATGGCGCTTCCCGAGGTGAAGATCGGCATCTTCCCGGGCGCCGGCGGCACCCAGCGCGTGCCGCGGCTGACCGATCAGCAGCAGGCGCTGCAGATGCTGACCAGCGGCCAGAATCTGACGCCGCAAAAGGCGAAGTCGATGGGCCTGATCCACGAGATCGCCGAGCCGAAGAAGCTTGTCGAGACCGCCAAGGCGATGATCAAAAACGGCCTGAAGCCGGTGGCGCCATGGGACGAAAAGGGTTTCAAGCTGCCCGGCGGTCCGATCTATTCGGCGGCCGGCGCCAATCTCTGGCCGCCGGCCATCGCCATCCTGCGCCGCGAGACCTTTGGCAACTATCCGGCGGCCGCCGCGATCCTGAAATGCGTCTATGAGGGCCTGCTGGTGCCCTTCGACACCGGGCTCCGGATCGAGCAGCGCTACTTCACCGAGATCATGCAGACCAAGGAAGCGGCGTCGATGATCCGCTCGCTTTTCGTGTCGCTGCAGGAACTGAACAAGGGCGCGCGCCGCCCGACCGGCGTGCCGGACAGCAAGTTCAAGAAGATCGGCATACTCGGCGCCGGCTTCATGGGCGCCGGCATTGCCTATGTCACGGCCAGGGCCGGCATTCCGGTCGTGCTGCTCGACCGCGACATGGAGTCGGCCGAGAAGGGCAAGGCGCATTCCGACGGCCTGATTTCGGACCAGGTGAAGAAGGGCCGCGCCAAGCCCGAAGAGAAAGACAAGTTGCTGTCGCTGATCACGCCGACGGCCGACTATGCCGACCTTGCCGGCTGCGATCTTGTCGTCGAGGCGGTGTTTGAGGATTCAGGCGTGAAGAAGCTCGCCACCGAGAAGGCGGAAGCGGCGCTGAAGTCCTCGGCGATCTTTGCCTCGAACACTTCGACCATCCCGATCACCTCGCTGGCGAAGAACTCGGCGCGGCCGAAAAACTTCATCGGCATCCACTTCTTCTCGCCCGTCGACAAGATGATGCTGGTCGAGATCATCCTCGGCAAGAAGACCGGCGACAAGGCGCTCGCCGTCGCGATCGACTTCGTACGCGCCATCAAGAAGACGCCGATCGTCGTTAACGACACGCGCGGCTTCTACGTCAATCGCTGCGTGCTGCGCTATATGTCGGAAGCCTACAAGATGCTTATCGAAGGCGTCCCTGCGGCGATGATCGAGAACGCCGCCAAGGCCGCCGGCATGCCGGTCGGCCCGCTGGCGCTGACCGACGAGACGGCGATCGACCTTGCCCAGAAGATCATGAAGCAGACCATCAAGGATCTAGGCGAGAAAGCCGTCGACCCGAAGCAGATGGCGCTGATCAACACCATGGTCGACACGCATGGCCGCTTCGGCCGCAAGAACGGCAAGGGCTTCTACGACTATCCTGCCAAGCCGGCGAAGAAGAAGCTGTGGCCGGGTCTCAAGGATCTCTATCCGCAGCTGAAGCCCGAGAAGGTCGACTACGAGGAGCTCAAAGAGCGCCTGCTGGTCACCATCGCCCTGGAGGCGGTGCGCGTCATGGAGGAGGGCATCGTCACCGATCCGCGCGAGGCGGACGTCGGCTCGATCCTCGCCTTCGGCTTCGCGCCGTTCACCGGCGGCGCGCTCTCCTACATCGACGGCATCGGCGCCAAGCGTTTCGTCAAGATCGCCAAGGGCCTGCAGAAGAAATACGGGGCCGAGTTCAAGGCGCCCAAGCTTTTGCTCGACATGGCCGAGAAGGGCGAGACTTTCTACCAGCGCTTCGACCCTTACCAGAAGGGCGAGGTCAAGAAGGCCGCCTGACGAACTCCGATGTATGTTTGGGGGCGCCTCGCGCGCATGATGGCCACGGCGCGTAGCCGTGGCCCTTATCAAATCGGCGATCAGAGCCGGCTGGTCTTTCGCTGCCTGCCGACCGACATCGATTTCAACAGCCATCTCAACAATGCCCGTTACATGATGCTGGCCGATCTTGGCCGTATCGATGTTTTTCTTCGCGTCGGTCTTGTCGCGCTCGCGCGGCGGAACGGCTGGGCGCCGATGATCGGCGGGCTGCAATCGGCCTATGTGCGCGAGATCAGGCTGTGGAGCCGCTTCGAGGTGGTGTCGTCGATCGAGACCTGGGAAGGCACTTCGGTGATCGGCAAGCACCGCTTCGTCCTCGACAATGGGGAGACGGCGGCGCTGATCCTGACCACCGGCGGCGTCTATGACCGGCGCGGTGGCCGCTTTCTCGAAATTGAGGAGGTCGTCGCGGCGCTCGGCCATTCGGCGGAACCGCGCCCGCCGACCGAGCCTGAGCGGGCATTCATGATCTCGCACCGGAACCTGCGCGAAGAGGCCAAGCGGGCCTGATCGAGCAAGCGTTCAATGTTCGGCCCGGAAGGTTTTGCCCAGATCGACCGCGTCGCCAAAATAGTGCCGGAACACATAGAACAGCGGATTCCATCGCGCAGTGTCGATGTGGTTCGTTCCCGGCATGCTGCTGTGCGCATGTACTCGCTGCACGTCTACCTCCATGATGAGGTGCGTCGAGGATGCGCCTTGCTGCTTCGCGCTGCGATGGCAGGTCAGCAGGCGTGTTTCGAACTGCAGGGGACATTCTGCGATGCGCGGCGTCAGGATCAATTCGCTGGGCTGGATCGCAAAACCGCCTAAAGCGAACTTGTCGGCCTCATGAACGAACCCCAATTCGGCCTTATGGGGTGGAACGGATTCGCACCCGTGGTGCGCGCGATCCGTTCGACATTCGCCCAGAGGCTGGCCGCGGGAAAATTGAGGGTGCATTCGCCATCCCGCAGAAGATTGATGGCGCCCTGGGCCGCCGAACTCAAGCCGAGGACCACGCATGAACCCAAGGCCCACGCGGCCGTCATCGTTTCGGGTAACCATCAGGACGACAGGCGTCCCAAAATACAGAACGGATGGGGCGATGGATTGGTGGTTCGGCAACATGAGCAGTCCTTCGTAATTCGAGGACCGCACCCTACCAAGCTTGCGCACCGAGACGTTTCGGCCGGGGTCGAACGATGCATCGCGCACGCGGCGACATGGTCGGTGCCGGCGCCCGGCTCAGGATCGAGCCCGTCAATCTTGCGGAAGCGGCGACTTTCTCTGCAATCCGCTGTTCGCGCCGGTGGACAATTGAATGGTCGCGCGTTAGACAGCAGTGAGGCATTTTTTCCTGTTTTTCGAAGGAGAGCGGACTTGCTCTCACACGATCGCGTCTGGGCCGCAATCGATGCTCTTGCCGAACGCTATTCGCTCTCGGCTTCCGGTCTCGCCCGCCGCGCGGGCCTCGATTCGACCGCCTTCAACAAATCCAAGCGCCTGTCCTCCGACGGCCGGCCGCGCTGGCCTTCGACCGAATCGCTGGCCAAGATCATCGAGGCCACCGGCGCCTCGCTGGAAGAATTCACCGTGCTGGTTGAGGGTCACGGTGCCTCCGCCGCGCCGCCGCCGCGTATGGCCGTGCCGCTGCTTGGCTTCGCCCAGGCCGGTGCCGGCGGTTTCTTCGACGATGCCGGCTATCCCTCAGGGCAGGGCTGGGATCTGGTCGAGCTTCCGGCGCGGGCGGCGGAAACCTCCTATGCGCTGAAGGTCCAGGGCGATTCCATGCTGCCGCTCTACCGCAATGGCGACGTGCTGATCGTCGAGCCGGGCGCGCCGACGCGCAAGGGCGACCGCGTCGTCGTCAAGACCACCGCCGGCGAGGTGATGGCCAAGGTGCTCGACCGGCAGACCGCGAAGTCGGTTGTGCTGGTCTCGCTCAACCCCGCTCACCCGGACCGCGATATCCCGATGAGCGAGGTCGAGTGGGTGGCGCGGATCGTCTGGGCAAGCCAGTAGGTCCGGGCTGGTGCGGGTCCTCCATCTTGCCCTGGCGCTTGTGGCGGTTCCGGCAATGGCGGCGCTGGTCGTCGCCGGAGGCCACTCGCTGAAGGGCAGCGAAAGCGTCGTCGCGGTCGATCAGATCGATCCGGCCAGTGCACTTCCGGGGCAAGACGCCGATGTGGCGCCTCGGGAATCGATAACTGCGGAACCGGCGACGTCCGCCATTCTGGCGCCTGCCGCGCCGCAGCCGCCGAAGCCGGTGGCGCATTCGCGGGCGATCGATCCCGACGTGGTGGCGCCACCCGAAGTGCCTGCCGAGGAACTGGAACGGGTCGAGCCGCGCGCGCCGCTCAGCGATCTGGCGCTGGCCGGTCCGCCCAGGCCGCGGAAAACGAAACTGCCGGATGGCGAGGAGGGCACCAAGTTGCTCCAGCCCGTCGCCACCGCCGCCGGCCTGATCAAGGCCAAGGATTATTCCATCGCCGTGTCGGGCATCGACATCGTCAAAGAGGACGAGACCTGCAGCGACGAAGGCAAGTCATGGGACTGCGGGGTTCGCGCCAGGACGGCATTCCGCGCTTTCCTGCGTGGCCGGACCCTGGTCTGCTCAGTGCCGCCGCAAGACGGGCAGAAGGCCATCGCGGTCAAGTGCTGGGTCGGCAACAAGGATGTCGGTCTGTGGCTGGTGGAAAACGGCTGGGCCCGCGCGGCGCCAGGCGGCCCCTATGTCGAGGCGGGCGACAAGGCGCGCGCGGCGAGGAAAGGCATTTTCGGCGCCGCTCCGAATCTCGGCGGCCTGCCGGCATTGCCGGCCGCCACCGGCCCGGCGCCCGCCGCGCCGAGTTCCATCCTGCCGGCGGAAGATGGCGACGTTACGCAGCCAGCTGACCAGCCAGAGCCCGCTCAATGAGCGCGCGCGTCTCCGTAATGCCGTAGAGCGCCGCGAAAGAGCCGAAACGCGGCCCCCGTTCCTGTCCGATCAGCACCTGATAGATCATCTGGAAGAAGGCGACCGACACGCCGGGTCCGCCTTCCGGGCTCTGCTTGGAATGGTCCTGATAGCGCTCGATCCGCCGCGCGACGTTGAGCGCCGCGTTCTGGATCGCCTCGCCGTCCGCGCTCTGCGGCAGCTCGCCGAGCGCTTCCGAAAGCTTCGCCAGCGCCTCGCGCTCCACCTCGTCGGCGGCGCGATAGACCTTGGTCGGCTTCACGAAGTCGTCGAAATAGCGGATGGCATACCCGGTCAGCCGGTCGAGCTCGGGGTGCGTCTGCGGCGTCACCCCGGACGCATGGCGCGAGATGAAACCCCACAGCACCGCCTTGTCATGCGCGTTGGAGGCGCTGACCAGATTGAGCAGCAGCGCGAACGGGACCGGCAGGTCGATGGCCGGCGGATTGCCGTCATGCATGTGCCAGACCGGGTTGCCGAGCCGCTCCTTCCACTCCTGGCGCGGATAGGCGGACAGGAATGCGTAATATTCGTCGACCGCCTTCGGGATAACGTCGAAATAAAGCTTCTTGGCCTGCCGCGGCCGCTGGTACATGTAGAGGCCGAGGCTCTCGGTGGGCGCATAGGTCAGCCATTCGTCGATGGTGAGCCCATTGCCCTTCGACTTCGAGATCTTCTGGCCGTTCTCGTCGAGGAACAGCTCGTAGACGAAATGCTCCGGCGCGCGGCCGCCGAGGATGTTGCAGATGCGGTCGTAGATTGCCGCGTTGGTCTGGTGGTCCTTGCCGAACATTTCGAAATCGACGCCGAGCGCTGCCCAGCGCATGCCGAAATCCGGCTTCCACTGCAGCTTCACATAGCCGCCGGTGACCGGCAGCGTGGTC
>NZ_RZST01000253.1:0-8982 GCF_003997575.1 Mesorhizobium sp. M1A.F.Ca.IN.022.07.1.1 | reverse complement strand
TCGGCACCGTGCATGAGGCGGCGGCCAAGCAGGTCGCGACGGCCGTTCGCATCGCTGTGGAGGCGCAGCCGGCCTGGGCAAAACGCCCGGTTGCCGAGCGCGCCGCGATCTGGCCGGTGAAGATGGCCAGCGGGAAATTCCACGGCGAGATGCAGACGATCGCGCCACGGGCTTCAGTGCCCGCTTCGGCATTCGCCGCCTCGGCCGCATAGTAACGCAGGAAATCGACCGCCTCGCGCACTTCGGCGATGCCGTCGGCCAAAGACTTGCCGGCCTCTCGAGTGGCCAAAGCGAAGAACTCGGCGGCATTGGCCTCGTAGAGGTCGGCGGCGCGGTTGAGGATCGCGGCGCGCTCGGCAACCGGGCGTTTTGCCCAGGCCGGCTGCGCCTCCACAGCGATGCGAACGGCCGTCGCGACCTGCTTGGCCGCCGCCTCATGCACGGTGCCGACGACCTCATCGGGCTTGGCCGGGTTGACGATCTGGCGCGGCTTGCCGTAGCCGGCGGCGGGCGTGATCGGCTTGGCATGCCAGCGATCCGCTCCCGCGAATTCCGCCCGTGCCCTGTCGATGGCTGCAAGAGTCACCGCATCACTGATGTCGAACCCTTTTGAATTGCGCCGGTGGGCGCCGAAGATCGCGGCGGGCCGCGCGATCGCCGGATTGGCGGCGGGGCCTTGTTTCTCTACAGCCTCCAGCGGGTCGCGGGCGATTTCTTCCGGCTCGACCTCCTCGTCGGTCAACTGGTGGACGAAAGAGGAGTTGGCGCCGTTTTCCAAGAGCCGCCGCACCAGATAGGCGAGCAGGTCGGAATGCGCACCGACCGGCGCGTAGATGCGGCAGCGCGTCCTTTCGGCCTTGCGCACCGTCTCGTGCAGCGATTCGCCCATGCCGTGCAGACGCTGGAATTCGAAGGAGTCGCGATCCTTCGCCATCGACAGGATGGCAGCCACCGTGTGCGCGTTGTGGGTGGCGAATTGCGGGTAGATGCGGTCGGTCATCGACAGCAGTTTTCGCGCGCAGGCCAGATACGAGACGTCGGTGTTGGTCTTGCGGGTGAAGACCGGATAGCCGGCAAGCCCAAGCGTCTGTGCCCGCTTGATCTCGGTGTCCCAATAGGCGCCCTTCACCAGCCGCACCATGATCTTGCGGTCGTATTTTTTGGCAAGCGCATAGAGCCAGTCGATGACGAAGGCCGCGCGCGGGCCATAGGCCTGGACGACGACGCCGAAACCATCCCAACCGGCAAGCTCCGGTTCGGCGAGCACGCGTTCGATGACGTCGAGCGACAGATCGAGCCGGTCGGCCTCTTCGGCATCGATGTTGAGGCCCATGCGCGAATGCCGCGCGGCAAGCGCCAGCGACAACAGCCGCTCGGCCATTACCGGCAGCATCTTCTCCTTCTGCGCCACCTCATAGCGTGGATGCAGTGCCGAAAGCTTGACCGAAATGCCGTGGTTGTAGCGAATGTCCGGGCCATTGGACCCCGCGTCGAGCGAGGAAATCGCATCCGCATAGGCGCGGTGATAGCGCAACGCATCAGCCTCGGTGCGGGCCGCCTCACCCAGCATGTCGAAGGAATAGAGATAGCCCTTCTGCGTCATCGGACGGCCGCGCTTGACCGCCTCGGCGATGGTGCGGCCGAGCACGAACTGCTCGCCCATTTCGCGCATCGCCGCCGCCACGGCCTTGCGGATGACCGGCTCGCCGAGCCTGCGCACCATGGCGCGCAGCGTGCCTTCGATGCCGCCCTCGCCTTCATCGAGCACGCGGCCGGTCAGCATCAGCGCCCAGGTCGAGGCGTTGACGAAAATGGAACTCGAGCTGCCCGAATGCGCCGACCAGTCGTGCGGCGCGATCTTGTCGGCGATGAGATCGTCCATCGTCTCGGCATCGGGAACGCGCAGCAGCGCCTCGGCGAGACACATCAGCGCCACGCCTTCCTTGGTCGACAGGCCATAGGCCGAAAGAAAAACCTCCATCAGCCGAGGGTCGGTCGAGCCGCGCACCGCGCGCACCAGATCGGCCGCACGCGCCGAGATCGCCTTGCGCTCTTCCGCCGAAAGCCCGGCAGCCGCGGACAGCCGCCTCACCGCCTCGTCTTCGTCGGGCAAATAGTTGGCGCGGATCTGCTGGCGGATGGCATCGAGCGGCATGTCGGATCCATGAGAGCAAGCGTTAGCGAGCAGGTCTGGCGGTCGCCGGACCGATTGGCGCAAGCTAGCACAGCTGGGAGCCCAGGTCGGTCCAAAGAAATCGACGAGACAGTCCATTCGAGCTATCGTAGAGGCTTAGCTCCCGCCATTTTGACCGTAAGACCGATGAGCGAAGACCAATTGGACCGCATTGACCGCAACATCCTGGCCGCGCTCGGGCGCGACGGCCGGCTTTCAATGTCCGAGCTGGCTTTGAAGGTCGGGCTGTCGAAGACCCCGGTGCAGGCCCGTGTGAAGCGTCTTGAGAAGGAGGGCTACATCAGAGGCTATCGCGCGATTATCGACCGGGAGCGCATGGGCGAAGGACATGTCGCCTTCGTCCAGGTGAAGCTGTCGGATACGCGCTCGGCGGCGCTCGACGCGTTCAACCGCGCGGTGCAGGGCGTGCCGGAGATCGAGCAGTGCCATATGATGGCGTCGAGCTTCGACTATCTCCTGAAGGTCCGCACCACCGATATCGCCGCCTACCGCCGCGTGCTCGGCGAGCGCATTTCGGCCCTTCCCCATGTGGCACAGACTTCCACCTTCGTGGCGATGGAAACGGTGAAGGATCGCTAGCGCAGTTCCAGGAAAAGTGCGCAGCCGTTTTCCGTCCGGAATTGCACAAAATTAAGACTCTACTCCGACAGAGTCTTCAGAAACGCCACCAGAGCGGCGCGCTCGCGATCGGAGAGCTCGAGCGGGTGGATCTCCGAAACGCCTTCAACGCTGGACGCCGCTTTCGAATAATGCGCCACTACCTCGTCGAGGGTCGAGAACTGCCCGGCATGCATGTAGGGCGCACGCGTAGCTGCCCCCCTGAGCGACGGCGTCTTGTAGGCGCGCACGAGTTGCTGCCCGTCCATCACCATGAAGCGCAATTCGCGGCAGGCGCTTTCATCGCCGTCGCGGAACTTGCCGAAGCAGTTGAACGGGTCCGCCTGCACTTGAGCCACGGCATCGACCCGGCCGCGGTCGGGCGGCAGATCCTTGACCGGCGGCACGCCGGTGTTGTGGAACGATTTGTCGGTGAAGCGCGGCCCGTTATGGCAGGTCACGCAATTGGCCTTGCCGATGAACAGCTTCAGCCCGAGGATCTCTTCCGGCGAGAAGGCAGCATCGCCTTGCGGCTTGGTGCCGGTCGCGAGGTCGATCGCGAAGCGGTCGAAACGCGTCTGCCCAGGTTCGATCGAGCGCTCGAAGGCCGCGATTGCCTTGCCGATATTGGCAAAGACGCGGTTGACGTCTTCGGCCTGCCTGGCGGGCATGGCGTTCCATGCCGCCTTTTCGGCCTCGGTGCCGAGCGGGCTGGCATTGGCCGGCACGGTGGAAAGATCGGGCAGCGGCCCGAAAATGCGCTCATAGCGCTCGCCGAACCGCTCCTTGATGTAATGCGCGAAGGCCGCGCGGTTGCCGGCCTGCTCCAGCGGGTTTTCGAGCGGCGTCAGCGCTTGCGCCCACAAACTGTCGCGGCGTCCGTCCCAGAAGAACCAAGGATCGCGCGCCACGCCGGCCAGCGGCATGGTTCGGCGATTGGTGTGGCCGACGCCGACCGCCCGCGGCAGGTCGTCCTGGAACTGACGGTCGATCTTGTGGCAGGTCGAGCAGGACACGGTGCCGCCGCGGCTCATGCCGACATCGAAGAACAGCGTCGATCCGAGCGCCGCAGCGGCCGGCACATCGGCATACTGGTTCGTCGTGTCCGCTTTGAGAGCCGGCAGCGTGTTCAACGCCAGCGAGGCGATGGTCTTCTTCTCGGCGTCGCTGAGCTCGGGCTCGCCGCAACCGCCAAGCCAAGCGAGCGCAGCCAGAGCGGACAGGCTTGCGAGGCGGAGAAGACGCTTCATCGGCCGCTCACAACACGATGTTGAAGACGACGGAATCGGAACCCGCCGCCGCGGAGATCGCGAAGCGCAATTGCCACCAGCCGCTCATGGTGAATTTCACGCCGTCGATGCGGTAGCGTCCCGCCCCCATATAGTCGGTCGCCTGCGGGCTGGTCGGCAGGCCGTGATTGTGCTGCGGCATGCCGCCGGAAACGGTGATCGCGGCGCCCTCCACCGGAGCGCCGGCGGAGGTCTTCAGTGTCAGCAGCCAGGATTGCAGCTCGCCCTGCCGGATGACGCCGCGCTCCGGCTCGAAGCTCGCAACGAACAGGCCGCTCGCCGTCTTTTTCGAACGCGACGTATCGGGGCCCGGTGCCGAATGCGGCGCCGTCAGGTAGACGACAGTCAGAATGCCGACCAGCAGGGCAGCAAGACCGAGACCCGCAAGAATGTAACGCCATATCGATGCCAAACCGGCTCCTCTTCGGCTGATAACGTCACGGGCTGCGCGCAGCATCCCTCCCGCCTGTGGGAAATCGCTTCTGGCGCAAAAATCGGCCTGCGCCAAGCATGGCGCTGCCGGCTGCAAAAAGCTACAGCACCAAAGCTTTAGGAGGACAAGTCATATGGAAGCCAATGGTGTCGCGTCGATCGGCGAATGCATGCTCGAACTGTCGGGCCAGGCAGGACCGAACTGGCGTATGGGCTTTGCCGGCGACACCTTCAATACGCTATGGGCGCTGCATGCGCTCAGCCCCGGCCGGCCCGCGACCTATGTCTCGGCCTTCGGCGACGACCCTTTTTCCCGCGATCAGATCGCGTTCTTAGCCCAGAACGGCATCGGTATCGGCAGCAGCCCGGTCATTGCCGGCGCAAGACCGGGCCTTTACGCCATCACGCTCACTGGAGCCGAGCGCGCCTTCACTTACTGGCGAAGCGATGCTGCCGCGCGCCAGCTTGCCTCCGATGCAGCGGCACTGGCGAAAAGTCTTGAAAACCAGGCGCTTGTCTATTTTTCCGGAATCACTTTGGCAATTCTGGATGATGCCGCGCGCAAAACCCTGCTTTCGGCCGTCGCGACAGCACGCGCGGCGGGTTCGCTGGTCGCCTTTGACCCGAATTACCGTCCCAGGCTGTGGCCGAGCCGTGAAACCGCGCAGGCTGCGATCTTGGAAGCGCTCGCCGTCGCGGATATCGCATTGCCCACTTTTCCGGATGAGCAGATGCTGTTTGGCGATGAGGCGCCGGAAACAACTGCCAGGCGTCTCGGAGGAGTGGTCGGCGAGGTTGTCGTCAAGAACGGCGAGCAGCCGGCATTGATTGCCATGGACGGCGCCTCGGAAACAATCGAGGCAGTGCATGTCGCCTCGCCTGTCGATACAACCGGCGCCGGCGATTCCTTCAACGGCGGCTATCTCGCCGCCCGGCTTGCCGGTCACGCCCCAGTCGACGCGGTTCGGCGCGCGCATCGGGTGGCTGCGGCCGTCGTACAGGTGCGCGGCGCGCTCGCGCCGTTCGAGATTCTAAGAACAGCCTTTGGGATCTAGCTAGGAAGCCGGAACCTGTATTCCGTCACCTGATGGTAGATCTGGCCCGGCCAAAGCGTGGCCTGTGGGAAATAGGGCCGGTTCGGCGCGTCGGGCCAGGTCTGAGCTTCGAGGCAGAAGCCTGAAAAGGCTTTGTAGCCGCGCCCGTCCAGCCCAGGGGAGGACGGCGCGACATACTGGCCGATATAGAGCTGCAGGCCGGGCTCGGTGGTCCAGACTTCCATTTCGACGCCGGAACTGGCGCCCTGCACCCAGGCTGCCTGGTGCAGCGGTCCACGGCTGGAGGCGAGGCAGTAATTCAGATCGTAGGGAAGCTGCTCGCCTTCCGATTCCATGCGCAGCGGCCGCGCCTGGCGGAAGTCATAGGGCGTGCCGTCGACGGGCTTCACCGCGCCGGTCGGGATCATCTCTGCGTCGACGGGCGTATAAGCGCCGGCATTGAGCATCAGCCGGTGGTCGAGAATGTCGCCCGCGCCCCCGTCGTCGAGATTGAAGTAGGAGTGCTGCGCAAGATTACAGAGCGTCGGCTCCTCGCATGTGGCGGTCAGTTCCATGCTGAGCGTGCCGGGGATCTTCAGCCGGTAGGTGCAGGTGACGTCCAGCGCGCCTGGAAAGCCCATCGTGCCATCGGGATCGTGCAGTGTCAGCGTCACGAAATCGCGCCCGTGCAGCGAGACCGACCATGGACGGTGGAAATAGCCCTCCGAGCCGCCATGCAGCGTGTGTTTCCCTAGAAAATTGCGCTCGGTCTGGTAGCGCTTGCCGGCGATGGTGAAGCGGCCGTCGCGAATGCGATTGGCGAAGCGGCCGACGACGGCGCCGAAATAGGCGCGGTCGGTCTCATAGGGCTCGAACTGGTCGTAGCCCATCACCAGCGGCGCATCATGGCCGGCGAGCCGCAGATCCTGGATGATCGCGCCAAGCCCGATGATGTTGGCCGTGAGACCACCGCCACGGATGGTGAAGCGGCGAACGGCCTCGCCCGCCTGCGTCGTGCCGAAGACCTCGCCGTCCTTCATCGCTGTGCCCGAAAACGTCAGTTCATTGATCTGTGGACTACGCCGGCCATCTCCGGCAAGGGCAGGCCTGATGCCTGCCCCGCCAGTCAAGCGTTGTCAGAGGCCGAGGCCACCGAGGCAGACATATTTGGTGTCGAGATAGTCCTCGATGCCCTGATGTCCGCCTTCCTTGCCGAGGCCCGATTCCTTGACGCCGCCGAACGGCGCCTCGGGCGTGGTGATCAGGCCTTCATTGACGCCGACCATGCCGTATTTCAGCCCTTCCATGACGCGGAAGGCGCGGCCGAGATCGCCGGTGTAGAAATAGCAGGCGAGGCCGAACTCGGTGTCGTTGGCCAATGCGATCGCTTCTTCCTCGGTCTCGAACCTGAACACCGGGGCGACCGGCCCGAAGATCTCTTCCTTCATGAAGCGCATCTTGGGCGTGGCGTCGGCGATGACCGTAGGCTGGAAGAACGAGCCGCCGAGCGCATGGCGATTGCCGCCGGCAACGACCTTGCCGCCCTTCGAGGTGGCATCGGCGATCAGTTCCTCGACCTTCTCGACCGCTTTCTCGTCGATCAGCGGCCCCTGCTGCACGCCTTCTTCCAGGCCGGAGCCGACCTTCAGACTGTTGCTGGCAGCGGCGAGCTTCTCGACGAACTTGTCATAGATACCCGCCTGGACGAGGAAGCGGTTGGTGCAGACGCAGGTCTGGCCAGAATTGCGGTACTTCGCGGTGATGGCGCCGGTGACGGCGCGATCGATGTCGGCATCGTCGAAGACCAGGAACGGCGCATTGCCGCCGAGTTCCATCGACACTTTCTTGACCGTCGTCGACGACTTCTGAATCAGGATCTTGCCGACCTCGGTCGAGCCGGTGAAAGTGATCTTCTTGACCAGCGGGTTGGCGCAGATCTCGTCGCCGATCTCGCCGGCCGAACCGGTCAGGATGTTGATGACGCCCTTGGGGAAGCCGACCTCTTCGGCGAGCGCGCCCCAGGCGAGGCCCGAATAAGGCGTCTGCGAGGCCGGTTTGACCACGGCCGTGCAGCCCGCGGCCAGCGCCGGTCCGAGCTTGCGGGCGAGCATCGAGGACGGGAAGTTCCATGGCGTGATGGCGGCAATGACGCCGACCGGCTCCTTCGTCACCAGGATGCGGCGGTCGCCCCAGGGCGACGGCACGATGTCGCCATAGGTGCGGCGGCCTTCCTCGGCGAACCAGAGGATATAGCTCGCGGCCGAGCCGATCTCGCCCTTGGATTCGAACAGCGACTTGCCCTGCTCGATGGTGAGCAACTCGGCTAGCACGTCCTGATTGTCCATCATTGCGTCGTGCAGCTTGCGCAGAAGCTTCGAGCGCTCGAGCGCGGTGGTCTTGCGCCAGTTCTTGAATGCTTCATCGGCGGCCTCGATGGCGCGGCGGGTTTCGGCCTTGCCGGCCTTCGGCACGGTCCCGATCTTCAGGCCGGTCGCCGGATTGTTGACGTCGATGGTCTGGCCGCTGTCGGCCTGCACCCATTCGCCGTTGATGAGATTGGCCTGGCGCATGAAATGACTGGTTTTCTGAAGCATGGTCTGGCCTCCGTTCGGCGCGCTGATCGGCCGTTTTTCTGGATATTCGGGGGCGTGCAAGGCTGCACGCTGGCGCATTGCTCTTACCTAGGGAAAGCCCGGCAAGCAATCACAAGATGGCATATAGGGGTTGGGCCAGCAAAAACGAGCGCTAGCCGAACACATGCAGGACCACCGTCAGCCAGAAGGATGTGGTGAGCACCGCACTGGCCGTGGCGATCGTCATCTGGTTGGACGCCAGCGCCTGGCCGGTGTTGAATTGGACGGCGATGAGATAGGAATTGATGCCGGAAGGCAGCGCCGCCACGACCACGGCGACCTTTGCCGTCAGCGGCGGCAGGCCGAGCAGCCAGACCGCGAGCAGCGCCAAGGCCGGCATCAGGAAGAGTTTCAGCGCCGACAGCGCGAGCGCTGGGCGCACGTTGCCGGAAATGCCGAAGCGGCGCAGGCTGAGCCCCATCGCAAACAGCGCCACCGGCCCGGCCGTATCGGCCAGCGCGTCGACCAGCCGCTCGATCAGCGGCGGCAGCGGCGCGCCGATGAAGCGCCAGGCGAGCCCCGCGAGAATGCCGATGATCAGCGGGTTGACGAACAGCCGCCTGAGGAAATTCCGGATGACGCGCAACGGATGCACAGACTCGTCGTCGCGACGACCGAACATCTCGAACAGCACGATTGACGCCATCATCATGACAGGCAGGTGGATCGAGACCAGCAGCGACAGCACCTCGAAGCCGCTGGTGCCGAATATGCCGAGGATGAAGGGCGCGCCAAGCAGCACGACATTGGAGTAGGCCGAGGACACGCCGCCGACGATGCCGGCGCGGGCATCGCGGCCGAAG
>NZ_RZST01000252.1:0-9012 GCF_003997575.1 Mesorhizobium sp. M1A.F.Ca.IN.022.07.1.1 | reverse complement strand
GCACGGTGCGCGTCACCGTCGAGAAGAAGGAAACCGGCGAGACCGGCCTGAAGCTCGAATCGTTGGCCGATGAAGCTCCGGTGAAGCCGAAGAAGGAAGAGCCGGAGGACGCGCCGAAGCCGAGGAAGGCGGCGGCGAAGAAGCCTGCCGCCAAGAAGGCCGTGGCGCAGAAGCCGGAGCCGAAGGGCAAGGACGGCGGCAAGCGAAGCCTGGTGCCGCAGCTGCCCCGCAAGGGCTGATCGACCTGAAGCGCGTCCCGCTGAAACGGATTCAGGCGGCGCGCGCTAGGTGCTTGTTACCAAAACGGCCGCCCGCCTTTGGGCGACATGCATTGAAGTCAAAAAGCCCCGGCAACGGGGCTTTTTGACTTGGGAGGAACCGGCACGTGACGGCTGGCCAGATCACCCATACGGAATGGCGCGCGGCCCTCCGGAAGTCGAGCATTGCCGCCCCGTGAAATGTTTGCTGGCTGCAGAGTCAAGCAACGCCGTCCGGCGCGAAGCGTGTCAGGAAATATCCGCACGCCTTCCAGATCATGATGGACAAGAGGGCACCCGCGTAGCCGTCGATGGCATAGTGCCAGCCAAGCGCGACTGAGCCGACCATTATCACAGCAGCGAATGCCCACATCAGGATACCGGCCGGCCGGGAGCGCTGCGTTGCATACAAGGAGAAAAGCACCGCCATCGCCACGTGCATGGACGGGAAAGCGGATATGCCGATGCTGCCGACGGTCGCGCCGGTATAGCCGCTCCATAGCATGTTCTGCGTGCTAAGCGCCCAGATCGGATAGATGCGGTCGGCGGCGGCGAGTGCCTGCATGAGAGGACGGAAGTCACCGCCGAGTCCCAGTCGCTCGTAAAAGCACGGCCCTGCCGACGACAGCCCCATCGCCAGGAAGAAGCCGCCAAGCGTCCATATCAGCATGAAGCTCATCAGGAACTGATGACGCAGCTTCGTATCTGTGCGCGTGATGCAGGCGGTGAAAACCGTGGCGATGAGCACGATGAACCAGAAATTGTAGGCGAGATTGAGCATCCTCAATGCAAAGGGCGACTGGACGACGAACCACAGCCATTCGTCCGGCGCTCTACCGAAATGCAGGATCCGATCGGCGTGGGCCAGCGCCTTGTCCCATGCAAAAGGGGAGAGGATTGCGATGGCTCCTTTCAGAACGCCGACGGCGGATACGAAGGCGATGCTGGCGGTCAGGCCGTTGAGGCTGTTGGCCGTGCGTTCGGCGTCGCCGAAAAAGCTGCCCAGCGATTTCAGGAAGGTGCCGAGCGGTTCGGGATCCCGTTTGACCAGTGCAAGGTGGAGAAAGATCCCAAGTGCAAAGACGCAACCGCAGATCCAGAAAGCGATCAAAAGGTACTCAATGTATTCCTTCAGTATGCCGAAATCCGGCATGTTTCCGGTGCGCATGCCGATAGCTATTGCCAGAAGCAGAGCGCCGACGGCCAAGGCATGGAGCATCCTATGCCGTCGAAAGGCGTGTGCCAGGACGATCAGAAAAGCCCGTCCGCCAGCCATCCTCGCAAGGGGGGTCGACGCCGCAACCGAATTGTCCATGGATTGAAACCCAATAGCTCGCTACGCCTCAGCGTTCTACAGCGAGATGGTTCGATATTTCCTAACCAAACGATTCGAGTGCGAACGGTCGCATCCGGCGCCGCACGCGGCCGGCCGGGGAAAAACGCGCCGGGGTTGTCGCGGCAAACCGAAATAGGATCGTCAGTGCGGGGCTGTCAGCCGGCCTTCAACGGCGACGGAGCCGCGCGCTTTAGTTCCCCAGTGCCGCGCGGATCTTGCCGGCGTTCTCGGCCAGCACTTCCGGCTTTTCCATCTGCCCGGAATGAGGCTTCAGCGGCACGCCGTCGAAGCGCGGAATGACGTGGACATGGAGATGGTAGACGGTCTGCCCGGAGGCCGGCTCGTTGAATTGCATCAAGGTGACGCCGTCGGCGCTGAAGGCCTTTTTCACGGCAACCGCCACCTTCTGCACCACGGCAAACAGCGGACCGAATGTTGCCGGATCGGCGTCGAGGATATTGCGCGACGGCGCCTTCGGCACCACCAGCGTATGGCCGACCCCTTGCGGCATCACATCCATGAAGGCTACGACCGCATCGTCCTCATAGATGCGGTGCGAGGGGATTTCGCCGCGCAGGATTTTCGCAAAGATGTTGCCGGGATCGTAGGCTTCGGCCATGGCGGGCACTCCGGATTAGGTCGTCGTCCGGTGTAGCGAAGCCGCTTCCGAGCGGCAAGACGATTGAGCGATCTGTCGGCAGCGCGGTCGAGCGCCGGCCGCCGCTCGAGCGGAAGGTCATCAGGTAGAGCCAGGCGGCGGTGCGCGGTTCGGCCATCGCTGATGGAGCGACTGTGAAGTGGATCGTCGCCGGATGGCTGTTGTTCATTGTGTCGGCGCTGTTCTTCATCGCCGCCGCGTGGCGCGCAGGCGATCTGCTGGCGCTTGGCGGCGGCATTTTCTTCCTGGTTGCCTGCTGTCGTTCCTCGTTCCGATCGCGGCCCGAAAGCCGCAATGACTGTGGATGGCAAGGCCCGAGCTATTCCTTGAGATCCTTGCGGAACGGGGTGTGCTCTTCGAGATACTCCCCCATCCGCTCCACCTCGCGCCTCTCGCGGCGAAGGTAGTCGGCGACCGCGTTGCGCAGGCCAGGATGGGCGATGTAGTGCGCCGAATGCATGGTCACCGGCTGGTAGCCGCGCGCCAACTTGTGCTCGCCTTGCGCGCCGGCCTCCACCACCTTCAACTTGCGCTCGATCGCGAAGTCGATCGCCTGATGGTAGCAGACCTCGAAATGCAGGAAGGGGTGATCCTCGATGCAACCCCAGTTGCGGCCGTAAAGCGCGTCGGACCCGATGAAGTTGATGGCGCCCGCAATGTAGCGGCCGTTTCGCTTGGCCATGACCAGGAGAATGTCCTCGGCCATGCGCTCGCCGATCAGCGAGAAGAACTGGCGGTTGAGATAAGGGCGGCCCCATTTCCTGCCGCCGGTATCCATGTAGAAAGCGAAGAAATCGTCCCAGACGCGTTCGGTGATGTCCCTGCCGGTCAGCCAATCGATGCTGATGCCGTCGGCCAGCGCCTCGCGACGCTCCTTTTTCATCGCCTTACGCTTGCGTGAAGCGAGCGTGGCGAGGAAGTCATCATAGCTCGAAAAGCCTTCGTTGAAGAAATGGAACTGCTGGTCGGTCCGGTGCAGGAAACCCGCTGCTTCGAGCGTCGCAATGTCGGGCTCGGCGGCGAAAGTGACATGCGCGGAAGACACGCCGAGCTTGTCGGTCACCAATTTCAGGCCGGCGGCGAGGCCGGCCCTCACCGCGCCTTCGTCCTCGCCCCTGCTTACGAGCAGGCGAGGGCCGGTGACGGGCGTGAACGGCACCGAGCATTGCAGCTTCGGATAATAGCGCCCACCTGCGCGCTCGAACGCGTCCGACCAGCCGTGGTCGAAGACATATTCGCCCTGACTGTGCGATTTGAGATAGCAAGGCACGGCGCCCAGCAGCTTGCCTTGCGCCGTCTCGAGCCTGAGGTGATGACCCTGCCAGCCGGTGCGCCGCACGGCACAGCCAGAATCCTCAAGCGCGCTCAGAAAACCGAATGAAACGAGGGGGTTGTAGCCGTTTGCTTTGTCGCCGCGCGCGGTTGCGGCGAAGCCGTTCCATTCATCGCAGGTGAATGCGCCGATGGTCGCCGCGACGCGGACCGAATAGTCCGCATTCGCTGTCGGTCCATCGTCGTCGTCACCCTGATCCATCCGGCTTATTTAAGCGTCCTCAGGGCAGCTACAAGTCACGTTTCAGGCACTGCCTCACAGCATGATGCCGAAAGTGCGAAGCGGTTTTCGGACGGCATCATGCTCGGATCTGATCCAGGTCGTTCGACCTGAAATCATCCAGCTCTAGGCGACCTTGACCAGGTCCGGCTCAAAGCCCTCGAAGGTCATCTGGTCGGCATATTTGAAGGTGAGGTCGACCGCCGGCTGGTCGTGCACGGTCCAGGTGATGACCGGCATCTTGAGCTTTTCGCGCACGAAGCTGACGAACGGGTTCGGCAGATCGCCGGCGGCGTAAGAGGTGAAGGCGAGGTTGTGCGCCAGCATGGCAAAATGCGCCTCGATCAGCTGGTCGTCCTTGCCGTAGGCGGTGAGCCCGCCGGGAATGCCCGGCGCCTCCCTGGCGAAGTCGCGGATCAGCCAATGGTCAAACGACATGATCGCCACCTTGCCAGTGTAGCGCTTGAGCAGCCTGCCGACGCTCGCGACCAATCCGCTGTCGTGGCCGGGAACACCTTTCAGCTCGACCACCAGCGGCACGCGTCCGTCGATCAGGTCGAGCGCCTCCTGCAACGTCGGCACATGATCTTTCGTGCAGCCCACCTTGAGCGCGGTGAGCTCGGCCGCGGTGCGTTGCCAGACGAAGCCATTCTCGCCTGTCAGGCGTTTCAGGTCGCAGTCGTGGATGATGACGGGAACGCCGTCGGACGAGACATGCACGTCGCATTCGATCGCGTAACCGCGGTCGGCTGCCGCGGCGAAGGCCGACAGCGTGTTCTCCCAGCGTGTCTTGTTCATGTCATGGAAGCCGCGATGCGCGACGGGGCGGGCAATCAACCAGGAAAGGTCGGTCATGTCAGGCTCGTTTCACTCGACTTCGAAGATCGCTTCGATCTCGACCGCGGCATTGAGCGGGAGCGACGCAGTGCCGACGGCGGAGCGAGCGTGCTTGCCACGTTCGCCGAGGACCGCGACGAGGAAGTCGGAGGCGCCGTTGGCGACCAGATGCTGCTCGACGAAGTCCGGCGCCGAGGCGACGAAGACCGTGATCTTGACCAGCCGGCGGATTTTTTCGAGATCGCCAAGTGCTGCCTTGGCCTGCGCCAGGATGTTGATGGCGCAGAATTTTGCGCCCTCCTTGCCGGCGGCGGTATCGATGTCGCGGCCAAGCAGCCCGCTTGCCTGCAGTTTGCCGTCCTTCAGCGGCAGCTGCCCGGCGGTGAAGAGCGTGTTGCCGGTCCGGCAGTAGGGCACGTAGTTGGCGGCCGGCGCTGCTGCGGCCGGAATGGCGACGCCGAGATCGCTTAGCCGCTTTTCGATTGTTTCGCTCATTGGTTTTCCCTATTGCTGGAAGGCGCCGCGTTGGCGGGGCCGAAATTGCTATTTTTGCCTCGCTTCCGCCACGACTTTTTTTAAGCTGGACCATCTTTCCCTGCGGCCTACCATCGGCCGCGACGATCGGAGCACTGCATGCGCTTGACGCGCCTTTTCCTTTCCGCCGCTCTCCTGTCGGCGGCCATCCCGATGGCTCCGGCCCTTGCCGTGCCAGCGCTGCAGGCGCACCGCGCCGTCTACGATCTCACGCTCAACAAGGCGTCCGACCGCTCCGGCATCACAGGCATCTCCGGCCGCATGGTCTATGAGTTCAACGGCTCTCCCTGCGAGGGCTATACGGTGAAGTTCCGTTTCGTCACGCAGATCGTCACCAGCGAGAACACCAGGCTGACCGACCAGCAGACGACGACGTTCGAGGACGCAGAAGGCAAGACCTTCTCCTTCGTGACGAAGTCCTTCGTCGACCAGAACCTCGACAAGGAGGTCAAGGGTATGGCGACCAGAGAGCCGAAAGGCCTCAAAGTCAACATCGACAAGCCCGAGAAGAACACGCTCGAGCTCGCCGCCACGCAGTTCCCCACCCAGCACCTCGTGGAGCTGATCGGCAAGGCCGAGAAGGGCGAGAACTTCTATCAGACCAATCTGTTCGACGGCTCCGAGGATGCCAATAAGGTGATGACGACCACCGTCGTCGTCGGCAAGAGAGCCGACGCCGACAAGGCGGACCCGGAAGCGCCGGCGCTCGCCAAGCTTGCCACCGACAAATACTGGCCGGTCGACATCGCCTATTTCGACGACACCGACAAAAGCGGCGAAGAGGTGCCGGAGTACCGGATCAGCTTCAAACTGCATGAGAACGGCATCACGCGCGACCTCGTCATGGATTATGGCGACTTCTCGATGACCGGCAAATTGGTGAACCTGTCGCTGTTCGATCAGGCCAAGCCCTGTCCGGCCTCGAAATAGCGGCGGGTTAACCGCTACGGCGATCCGTCGCCGAGCCTGACTTGAAGACGCCGCAATCCCGTTCCACCATCCCGTAGGCATTTCGGGGGAAAAGCTTGGGCAGGATCGACGTGTTCGTGGCGCCGCGACCCAATCCGGCGCTGATCAAGGTGATGACGATCGTCAACCGCATCGTCATGTTGCGAGGGGTTCCCGGCTTCCGCGACCTGTTGCCGTTCAATCGGCTCGCCGGCCTGCGCGGCGTCGCCAATATCCGTCACATCGACTTTCCCGTAGCCGACCAGCAGAAGCTGCACGCCTGCTGCGGCGAAGGCCAAGCGACGTTCATCACGCCCAACCATCCGGAATTCTTCACCGACTGGATGATCGACAAGGAGATCGTCTCGCGCGTCAGCCCGCTTGCCGCCTCATGGGCAACACATGGGGTGGTGAACGGGCTCGGTCGGCTGATGCAGAAATTCTGGCTGGCCAACAATCTGATCGCGCAGATTCCCGGCAACAGCGAAGCCGCCAAGGCGCATTCGGTCGATTGGGCGCTGAAAGGCCATGGCGTGCTGCTTCATCCGGAAGGCAGCGTCGGCTGGCACGGCAACCATGTCGCGCCGCTGCTTCCCGGCGCGGTGGAGATGGGGCTGGCGGCGCTGAAGCGCGGGCGCGAAACCAACAAGGATTTCAAGGTCTGGGTGGCTCCTGTTGTCTGGAAGCTCGCCTTCATCGGCAATGTCGAGCGGCCGCTCGCCAGGGAATGCGCCTATGTCGAGAAAAAGCTGAAAATGGAAAGTGTTGCAGCCGGCTCCCTGCCGGAGCGCGTCTACAGCATCTATTCAGGCCTGCTCTCCCTCGACGAGCAGGCCTGCGGCCTGACCGCAGAGGCGGGCGCTTCCTTTGCCAGCCGCCAGCAAAGGGTGCTGGCCGAGCTTGGCCTGCGGCTCGCCGATGCCGTTGCGGCCGAACCCGACCTCGATTTGGCCGAGTTGCTGCGGCGTTCACGCCGCTGGCTGCGCGAGGGCAAGGCTGATGCGGATGAGCAGAAACGCGTGCGAAAACTGGCGGAAGCGATCCAGCGCGTCCAGCGCGTCGGCTCCTGGGCCTTCGCCAATCAGACGATAACCCAGGAGGAGATCGCCGAGCATCTGAAGCGCATCCGCAACGACTATTGCAAAGGCGCTTTGCGCGATTCGATCAACCGCTTCATTCCGCAGCCCGCCGGGCCGCGCTGCGCTCACATCCGCGTGCCCGAGCCGTTGGCGCTTCATGCATATGATGGTTCGGTCGAAGAGGCGCTCGCGGTGCTGCGCTCAAGGATGCAGGAAGCGGTGTCGAGAATCGTGACCGAACTTGAAGCCGCCGGCGGCTTCATTTCCTATCCGAATCCCTTCTATCATCGCTGACTTCGCGTCGGCCCGGGGTGATTGTGAGCGGGCCGCCGATGTCGGTTGGAGTGCGGCAAGCTCGATGGCTGTCTATGTCGATGCGGCAATCTGGAAATGGGCCGGCCATCGCTGGTGCCATCTGCTCGCCGACGACACCGACGAGCTCCACCGCTTTGCCGCCGAGATCGGCCTCAAGCGCTCGTCCTATCAGGGGCCGCCGAAGACTTCGGCGCCGCATTACGATATCACCGGCTTTGAGCGCGACCGCGCCGTGCGGCTTGGCGCGGTCGAATGCAGTCGCGAGGAGATTGTCGCCGTCTTCCGCCGCGTCAGAGTACCGAACGGCAAGACCCGACGCTGACGGAGTTTTGATGCATGTCGTTGTCCCAGAACCGCCGAACACTTCTGGACGACATGCATAAGTGCGCGGATCGCCGCAGGTGAGGGCGTTTTCCGGTAGCTCGCTTGCGTTTACGAGACTTCCCCTCTATATGCCCGCTCATTCCACACACGGACTTTGGTGTCTGCCCGGGAGAAATCCGGCTGAAACCTCCGGTGGCATCAGGACATAAGTCCGAAATGCCTGTGTCCGTGGAGGCCAACCGGAAAGGAACTAAGGAATGGCTCTGCCTGATTTCAGCATGCGCCAGCTTCTGGAAGCTGGTGTTCACTTCGGACACCAGACCCACCGCTGGAACCCGAAGATGGCGCCCTACATCTATGGCGCCCGCAACAACATCCACATCATCGACCTGTCGCAGACGGTGCCGCTGCTGCACCAGGCCCTGAAGCAGGTTTCCGACACCGTCGCCAAGGGCGGCCGTGTGCTGTTCGTCGGCACCAAGCGCCAGGCTTCGGACATCGTCGCCGACGCCGCCCAGCGTTCGGCCCAGTATTATGTCAACTCGCGTTGGCTGGGCGGCATGCTGACCAACTGGAAGACGATCTCGAATTCGATCCAACGCCTGCGCAAGCTCGACGAGACGCTGGCCGGCGAGGCCCAGGGCCTCACCAAGAAGGAGCGCCTCAACCTCGACCGTGAGCGCGAGAAGCTCAACAAGGCGCTGGGCGGCATCAAGGACATGGGTTCGACGCCGGACCTGATGTTCGTCATCGACACCAACAAGGAGGCGATCGCCATCCTCGAGGCCAAGCGCCTCGGCATCCCGGTCGTCGCCATCATCGATTCCAACTGCGACCCGGACAAAATCGACTTCCCGATCCCCGGCAATGACGACGCGGCCCGCGCGATCCAGCTTTATTGCGACCTGATCGCCAAGGCTGCGATCGACGGCATCGCCCGGCAGCAGGGCGCGCTCGGCATGGACATCGGCGCGTCGGCCGAGGCTCCGGTCGAACCGGCGCTCGACACTCCGGCCACTGAAGCTCCGGAAGCTTGAAAAACGAAGGCCGGCTTCGGCCTTCATCTTTCCAATAAGTTGGCGCGTTAAAGCGCTTTTGCCGGGCGCATCATCGGGATTCGATGGTGCGTCGGCGCTTTTGAAACAAAGAGGCGACAATGAGCATTTCGGCTG
>NZ_RZST01000251.1:0-9031 GCF_003997575.1 Mesorhizobium sp. M1A.F.Ca.IN.022.07.1.1 | reverse complement strand
ATTCAGAACTACGGCTATCTCGCGCATGCGATTGCGGTGACGGCGCTCGCCTTTTTGGTCATCGCCTTTGCTGTTCGCTACCTCATCGCCGACGACAGGCCGCAGGCCGCCGGGCATCAGAAATTTACGCTGCCGCGGCACACAATTGTCTATCTGGTCGGGTTGATGGCGCTGCTCACCATGGTCTCAGAGGGCGCCGTGCTCGACTGGGCCGCGCTCTACCTCCAGCAGGAGCTCGGCGCCGACCTTGCGATTGCCGGCCTCGCCTATGCTGCCTTCTCCGGCGTCATGGCGCTCATGCGCTTTCTCGGCGACGGCGTGCGCAACCGCTTCGGCGCGGTGGCGACGCTGCGCGGCTCGGCGCTTGTCGCTGCCGCCGGCATGTTGGTGGCCGGCCTCTCCCCCTCGCCTTATCTTGCCATTGCCGCTTTCGCCTTCTGCGGTTTCGGCATCGCCAATATGGTGCCGATCCTGTTTTCGGCCGGCGGCAACCAGGAAGGCTTGTCTTCCGGCACCGGCATGAGCGTCGTCACCACGATGGGCTATTCAGGAATCCTGGTGGCGCCGTCGGCGATCGGCTTCGTCGCCGAGCATTCGAGCTTCGGCCCGATCTTCGTCGCGCTTTCCGGCCTGCTGGTCATCGTGCTGTTGATGGCGAACCTCGCTTACCGCGCCGAATTTGCCGCCGAGCCTGCGCCGGCGGAGTAGCGCTTCAGCTCTTCATGCAGGAAATCCGCGACGCGGCGGATGCGCATGCTGGTGCGCACGTCACGGTGCATTGCAAGCCACACCGGCAGCTCGGGCAAGGGAACCTCCGGCAACAGCTTCTCCAGTCGAGGATCGCGGCTAGCGAGCGGCTCCTGGCCGATGCCGATGCCATTGCCGGCCCGCACCGCCTCCCACAGCACGATCTGGTTGTCGGTCCTGAAGCGGAAGTTGCTGCGGCTGACCGGGATGCCAAACGCGGTGAGGCCGCGAACGATCTCATCGCTGCGGTCGAAACCGACCAAAGGATGGTCGACGAGATCGCTCGGCTTCTGCGGGCGTCCATGTCGGTCGAGATAGGATTTCGCAGCACATATGCAGAGCGCGATATCGGTGACCTTGCGCGCCATCAGCTCGTTCTGCGCCGGCCTGACCATGCGGATGGCGATGTCGGCGTCGCGCCGCAGCAGGTTCTCGACCTGGTTGGAAGCGACGATCTCGACCTCGATGCCCGGCTCTTCCTCGCCAAGGCGCGCTGTGATCTGCGGCAGCACGCAGGCCGCAACCACCTCCGAGGCAGCGATGCGCACCGTACCCTCGATCGCCTCGACCGAGCCCAGCGCAAGCAATGAGAATGCATTGGCCTGCTCGCTGACTGCCTTTCCGCGCTCGTAGAGTGCGCTGCCTGCCTCCGTGAGATCGTAGCCGCGCCGCCCGCGCCGGAACAGCGTGACGCCGAGCGCCTGCTCCAGCTCGGCGATGTGGCGGCCGAGCGTCGGCTGGCTTGATGCGAGCTTGCGCGCGGCGGCCGAAAGGCTGCCGGTCTCGGCCACCGCGACGAAGCTCTTGATCAGATTCCAGTCGAATTCATTCATTCGTTTTTGCATAACAGGGTGCCGATCTTAGTCAATTTCCATTCGGCTTTGTAGACGTCAGATTAAGCGGGCAAACGCAAACAACGGAGACGAACAATGACCAAGATCGCAATTCTGGGCGCCAATGGCCGGCTCGGACGCGTGGTTGCCAAGGCCTTCATCGACGCCGGTTTCGACGTCCGCGCTGTCACCCGCACCGGCAAGGTGCCGCCCGAGCTCAAGGGCGCTATTGCCGTCGCTGGCGACGCTTTGGACCGCCAGTCGCTGATCCGGGCCACGCAAGGCGTCGACATCATCTTCAATGGCTTGAACCCGATCTATACCGACTGGGGCAAATGCCTGCCGATGGCCGAGAACGTCATGGCAGCCTGTCGGGCGAACGGCGCGCTGCATCTTTTCCCGGGCACTGTCTATAATTACGGCTCGCCGATGCCGCAGGTGATCACCGAGGAAACGACTTTCCATCCTACCACCGACAAGGGCCGCATCCGCGTCGCCATGGAGGAGCTTTTCCGTCGCGAAGCCGATGCGGGCCGCGTGCGCACCATTCTGCTTAGGGCCGGCGACTTCTTCGGCGGCACCGGCAGCGGCGGCTGGTTCGATCTCGTCGTCGCCGCCAAGATGGAAAAGGGGGTCTACACCGCCGCCGGCCCGGCCAAGCTCGTGCACGAATGGGCCTATCTGCCCGACTTCGCGGTGGCTTTTGTCGCACTGGCGCGCAATCTCGATAAGCTCGGCTTTTACGAGGCCATCAATTTCCCCGGCCACGCCGTCACCGATCTCGACATCAAGGCTGCCGCCGAAAAGGCGCTCGGCCGCAAGCTGAAACTCACCTTCATGCCCTGGTGGGTGCTGCGCGCCGGCAGCCCGTTCGTAACCATGTGGCGCGAGATCGTCTCGATGTCCTACCTGCGCTTCGAGCCGCACCGGCTGGCGTCAGCGCGCCTGGAAGAGGTCATCGGCGAAATCCCGCACACCCCGCTCGCCCGAGCAGTGGCGGAAGCCATGCAAGACATCGGCATAGCCGTCGCGCCCATGCGTCAGGCCGCCTGAGCAAAGAACAACCTCAAGATGAAAACGGCCGGACTTCAAGGCCCGGCCGCAAATGGTCGTCGGTTCAGATCCTGCCCATCAAAAGCAGGATCAGCAACACTACCAGAATGACTCCCACAATCCCCGAAGGCCCATAGCCCCAAGACCGCGAGTGCGGCCATGCCGGCACGGCGCCGATTAGGATCAGGATCAGGATTATTACGAGAATTGTACCGATCGTCATTGAAAACCCTCGCCGTCTGGTTGAACTTCGAGGGAACAATGCAAAAAGCCGCCCGGTAGTTCCCGAGCGGCTTCCATGTACCTGAGTTGCGAAGTCGCCCTACTCGGCGGCTTTCGGGAAGGCGACCGCCGGCTCGGCATTGGCTTCCGCTACCGGCTCGCCTGTCGAGAGCTCGCCCTTGCCGCGGCGGAACACGCGGCCGAACCAGCCACGCCGGGCGCCCGGCTTCACCTTGGCGCGGGTGAACACCATCAGCATCGAGGGCGTCACCACCAGCGTCAGCAAGGTGGCGAAGGACAGGCCGAAGACGATCGCCGACGACAGCGAAATCCACCATTGCGTCGATGGCGCGTTGATCGTCGTCTCGTGATGGAAGATTTCGAGACCGAGGCCGAAGGCGATCGGCAGCACGCCGAGGATCGCCGAGACCGCCGTCAACACCACGGGCCTGGCGCGTTCGCGGCAGGTCTGCAGCACGGCATCCATCTTGTCCCAGCCTTCCTCGCGCAGCCGGTCATAGGTGTCGATGAGCACGATGTTGTTGTTCACCACCACGCCGGCAAGCGCAATGACGCCGATGCCCGACATGACGATGCCGAAGGCCTCCCCTGTCAGAAGCAGCCCGAGGAACACGCCGATCGTCGCCATGACGACGCAGGAGAGAACAAGCCACACGCTGGTGAACTTGTTGAACTGCGCGAGCAGCACCAGGAAGATCAGGAAGATCGCGGCGCCGAAAGCCTTGCTGAGGAAGGCGCTGGCTTCCGCGCTGTCCTCGTTGGAGCCAGCGAGCTTCCAGCGTATGCCGCTGCCGAGATCCATGTCGGCCACGGCCTTGGTGACTTCCGCCTGCACCGCTGCCACTTGCGCGCCGGCGCTGACATTGGCTTGCACCACCACGGTGCGCGCGCCATCGATGCGGTTGAGGACGCCGACTGTCGGCTCGGGCTTCCTGACCACGAAGTTCGAGATTGGCACCGAGCCTTGCGAGGTCTGCACCCTGAGCTCGTCGAGCGTCGAGAGCGTGCGCCGGTCTTCCGGCAGACGCAGGCGAATGTCGACGGCGTCGTCGGCGCCGGCCGGCCCGTACTCCGACAGCTTGAGACCGTTCGTCACCAGCTGCACCACCGTGCCCACCGAGGTCGGACTGATGCCGTATTGCGCCGCCTTGGCGCGATCGACCTCAAGCGCCCAGTCGACACCGGGCGGCGGCAGGCCGTCGGAAACATCGATCACGTTGCGGACCTTGGCGATGCGCGCGGCGACGGCGCGCGCCTTGTCGTCGAGCCCGGCCGGGTCGGCGGCCGAAAGCCTGATCTGGATCGGCTTGCCGGTCGGCGGGCCGGCCTCCGGCACGCGTACTTCGACGTCGACCCCGGGAATGCCGGCCATGACGCCACGCAAATCGTCGAGGATTTGGTTGGCGGACTTGCGCTCGCGCCAGTCGACGAATTCGTACTGGATCACCCCGACCACGTCTTCCGGGATGTCCTGGCCGCCGCCTTGCGTCTTGCCGACGCGCGTGTAGACCGATTTCACGCCGGGCCAGCCGAGCAGGCGGCTTTCCGCCGTCTTGGTTGCGGCGTCCATTTCGGCCAGCGAAAGGTTGCCGCGGGCATGCACATAGAGCAGGCCGTAATCCGGCTCGACGCTGGGGAAGAACTCGACGCCGGCGCCGTATTTCGAATAGGCGAAACCGACGCCGACCAGCAGGCCTACGGTGAGCAGGATGACGGTCATCGGGAAACGCACCGCCTGCTTGACCAGCGCCATATACCAGCCGTCGCGATCGCTGTCCTCGTGATGCGCCGGCGCCTTGGCGAAGATGGCGCCGAGCGTCGGCGCGAAGACCAGCGCATAGAGCATCGAGGCCGACAGCGTCACGATCAGCGTGATCGGCATGTACTTCATGAAGTCGCCGATGATGCCGGGCCAGAAGAGCAGCGGCGAGAACGCGGCGATGCGTGTCATTGTCGCTGCGATGACCGGGCCGGCCATGCGCTTGGCGGCTAGCGCGAAGGCATCGGCCTTCGGCATGCCCTCGCTCATGCGCCGCTCCGCGAATTCGGTGACGATGATGGCATCGTCGACCAGCATGCCGACCGCCAGGATGAGGCTGAACAGCACGATCATGTTGATCGTGTAGCCCATCATCGCAAGCAGCAGGATGCCGATCAGGAAGGACGACGGAATGGCGAGGCCGATGAGCAGCGAGGCGCGTCCCGACAGCGCGTAGAGGATGACGATGAACACCAGGATGACGGCGATCATCACATGGTTCTGCAGGTCGCCCAAAAGCTGGTTGACGAAGACCGACTTGTCCTGCGTGTAGGTGACGTGCATGCCTTCCGGCATCGTCTTGATGAAGGTGTCCGACACCTCCCGGACATGGTTCAGCGTATCGATCAGGTTGGCGCCGATGCGCTTCTTCACCTCGATGGCGATCGCCGGCTTGCCGTCGAGGCGGGTCACCGTCTCGGCGTCCTTGAAGGTGGAGCGGATGGTGGCGACGTCCTTGGCCTGCACCACGGCATTGGGCGTGGCGACGACCGGCAGCTTGGCGACGTCCTCGGGCGTCTCGATGAGCGACGGCACCTTGACGGCGTACTTGCCCTCGGAGCCTTCGAGATTGCCGGCCGCGACCAGGCTGTTGGAGGCGCCGACGCCCTGGATCACCTGATCGAGCTGGAGTCCGTAGGAGGAGAGCTTCACCGGATCGATGACGACTTCAACCAGATCGTCGCGTGCGCCCTGCAGCGAGCCTTCGAGCACGCCCGGCACCTCCTCAATGCGGTCGCGCAATTCGCGCGCCGCCGACGTCAGCACGCGCTCCGGCACGTCGCCGGAAAGCGTGACGACAAGAACCGGGAACTCCGAGACGTTGACTTCAGTGACGGTCGGCTCCTCCGCCGCCTGCGGCAGGTCGGCCTTGGCGTCCTGCACCTTGCTGCGGGTGTCCTGCAGCGCGGTGGCCAGGTTGGTCTGCGGTTGGAACTCGACCAGCACGTAGCCGCCGCCCTGGAAGGCGGCCGAGCGCATCTCCTTGAGCCCCTTCAGGCTCTTGAGCTTGCTTTCCATCGGCCTGAGCAGCAGCCGTTCGGAGTCCTCCGGCGATATGCCCTGGTAGATCAGGCTGACATACATCATCGGAATCGGAACGTCCGGCTCCGCTTCCTTCGGCGTCGACTGATAGGCGACCCAGCCCGCGACGAGCAGGAACATCAGCGCCAATATTGTGAGGCGGGCGTTGTGAATGGCGAGTCTGACGATGTCCATGACTTATGCCTGCTGTTTCCCTGGAAGCCGCGACATTGGCCAGCGGCGCCGGCCGAGCCGGCGCTGCGGCCGCGCTATTGCGTGCCGGCGGAGGCTTCGCTGATCAGCTTGTTGATGGTTGCCTGGTCGGCCTCGACCGGCTTCACCAGATCGCCTTCCTTCACCAGTTCCTGGCCGGCGACGATGATGCGCGCGTCCTGCGGGATGCCGCCAAGCACCAAGCCCTTCGGCGTGTCGTCGACGAGGTCGATCGGGAAGAACGCCACCTTGTCGTCCTTGCCGACGGCGCGGATGCCGAGGTCGCCCTTGTCGCCCAGCGTCACCACCGAGCGCGGCAGCATGACCGCATCGGTCGGCTGGGCGCTGAGCGTGATCTCGGCCGTCATGCCGGCGGGGATGGAGCCGTCGGCATTGGGGATGGCCACCTCGACACGGAAGGTGCGGGTCTGCGAGGAGGCGTCACGGCTGATGTAGCGCACCGTGCCGGTGACTTTCTGGTCGTTGACAAGGCGCACGTTGGCCTGGTCGCCGATCTTGATGTAGCGCAGGTCGCGCTCGCTGATCTCGCCGCGCGCGATCACCGGGTCGAGCTTGAGGATGGTGGCCACCTCGCCGCCCTGCATCACCGAGCTGCCGAGCTCGACCGGCACGCGGTCGATGACGCCGTCGAAGGGAGCCTTCACTTCGTTGCGGTCGAGTTCGGCCTGCGCCGTCTCCAGCATGGACTGCGCCGCCGTCAGGTTCGAGCGGGCAGTGTCGAGCTGCAGCTTGGGCAGGTTCCCGGTCTTGGCCAGCCGCTCGGCTGCGTCGAGCTCGGCCTTGCGCTGCGCCAGCAGCTGCCTGGCATTATCGACATTCGAGAGCTTCTCCTCGGCGGCAAGCATCAGCACGAGGTCGCCGGTCTTGACGTGATCGCCCTGCTTGACCGGGAGCTTGTCGATGACACCGGCGACGCGGACAGCAAGCACAGCGCGCTTGTCGGCTTCGGTCAGGCCCGAGATCCGTATCGCCCGCGCGAAGGTTTTGCGCGGCGGCGTCACCACCGCGACGGTGCGCAATGCTGCCTTCGGCTCGGCCTCCGCCGTCTTCGGCTTTTCGGCGCCGGACTGCGCGGCTTTGCCTGCTCCTCCCTCCTTCTGGTGATCGGCGGCGCTGCCCACGGACGAGAACTCGCCCGTTGCCATCCAGGCAGCGGATCCGATGAGCACAGCAATGGCTGCAAGCTTGTGAAACCTGATTTTCGGCATCGTCATTTTTTCCGTTGCAGGCTTGGGCGAGGTCGACGGTTTCGATCCCCGGGCGCGCGGCCGATATGGGGGCGCGCAGAGCCATCTTCAATTTGCCGTGATCGGCGAAGCGCGCTTCTACCGCAAAGCCGTTGCGCAAAACAGTCAGAAACTTTGATGGATTATTGCGCCGCCGAGCTCGGGGCGCTGGTTTTTTCCGCGTTTTACATGCTGGACTGCTTGGCTTTTCTCAATCGGGGCCGGTTTTTCAGCCGATCGGACACTCAATGGCAGCAGGCGTCAGTATGATGAAGAAGTTTTTTGCGAAATGACCCGTTGCATTGGCATGCGACAATCAGAGGACGCGCCCAATCCGAAAATAAATCCGATCAGGTGATCAGGTTGAGCAAGCGGAACAGCCGCTCGAACGTCCGGCCATAAGGCGGCCTGAGCAGGGCACCGGCACTCAGCCTGGATTGGACGAAGATCGGCTTTTCCTTGCTGAATGTGCGGAAACCCCATTCGCCGTGATAGGCGCCCATGCCGCTCTCGCCGGCGCCGCCGAATGGCTGCCGTTCCTGCACCAGATGCATCATGCAGTCGTTGACCGTCACGCCGCCGGCAACGGTTTCTTGCATGATCCTTTGGCGATTGGCGCTGTTCTTGCCGAACCAATAGAGGGCGAGCGGACGCTCGCCGCGGTTCACGTGACCGATCGCCTCATCGATCGTGCCGTATTCGAGGATCGGCAGCACCGGCCCGAAGATTTCCTCGCGCATCAGCCGCAAACTCTCGCCGGCGTTCCTGACCAGGACAGGCGCCATCTTGCGGTCGCTCCAGCCGAGCTTTTCATTTGCCGGGTTGACCTCGGTGACATCGGCACCGCTTTCGCGCGCCTCGGCGACCATGTCGCTCAGCCGCCGCTGGTGCCGTTCGCTGACGATGGCCGTGTAGTCGGGATTGTCGCCCAGGCGCGGATAGAGCCGCGCCATCGCGCCGGCAAGTTTTGCGGCGACCGCCGCGCCTTGCCCTTGCGGGACCATCAGATAGTCTGGTGCGATGCAGGTCTGGCCGGCATTCAAGAGCTTGCCGTAGGCGACGCTCGCAACCGCAGCGTCGAGATCGCACGACGCATCGAAGATCGCCGGCGACTTGCCGCCAAGTTCGAGCGTCACCGGCGTCAGATTGGCGGCCGCGGCTAGCGCCACCTGCCGGCCGACCGCGGTGGAGCCGGTGAACAGGAGATGATCGAAAGGCATGGACACGAATGTCTTGCCGACTTCGGCATCGCCGACCACAACGCTCATCTCGTCGGAAGAAAAATGCTCTTCGACCAACCGGGCGAGCAGGTCCGAAAAGTTCGGCGTCAGCTCGGACGGCTTGAGCAGCACCCGGTTGCCGGCGGCTAGAGCGGCAGTTGCCGGCGCGATGGCAAGCTGGAACGGATAGTTCCAGGGCGAGACGATGCCGACGACCCCGAGCGGCTGCGGCAGAAGGCGGTTGCGCCCCGGCAGGAACGGCAGGCTGGTGGCGACGCGGCGCTCGCGCATCCAGCCGCGCAGATGCCGGATGGCGTGCTTGATGCCGGCGCGAACGACGAACAGTTCCGCAAGCCGCGTTTCCTGCGCCGCCCGTCCAGTGAAATCGCTGTCGATCGCCGTGCAGATCTCGGC
>NZ_RZST01000250.1:0-9064 GCF_003997575.1 Mesorhizobium sp. M1A.F.Ca.IN.022.07.1.1 | reverse complement strand
GGCCAGTACGGCACCTTGGCCGCGATCAGCGCGCCGAGAGCGACGATGGCGCCGAGATGGACGGCGAATTGGATGATGCCCGGCAGATCGGACTTGCCGGTCAGCCGGCTGCGCTCCTCATTGGTCAGCGAGGCGATGACGTCGCGGTGGTCGATGGTGTGGTCGATGGCGCTCATGAGGCTACCGTACTGCAGAAAGAAAGCTTTCGAAAAACGAGGAATTCTGCAAGATAGATAAGCTCAGCTTATCTTTTCCGTCGCCTTGGTCGCACTTCTCTCCCTGCGCGGACTTCAAGCCTTCGAGGCGGCGGCGCGCAGCGGCAGCTTTGCCGCAGCGGCGGAAGAGCTGTCGATTTCGGCGGCGGCGGTCAGCCAGCTCATCCGCACCGTGGAAGAACAGATGGGCCGCAAGTTGTTCCACCGCGTCAACCGGCGCGTCCTGCTCACCGAAGCCGGCGTCGAGATGTTGCCGAGGCTTACCATGGCCTTCCAGGAAATCGGCAGCGTCGCGCGGGATGTAGGCGGCGATGCGTTCCGGCCGAGGCTCGTCATCTCGGTGCCGCCTTCGATGGCGATGGGCTGGCTTTCCGAACGCCTCGCCGGCTTTGTCGCCAGCCACGGCGCCGCGGATATTTCGCTGACAGGCGAGGACGACCCTGTGCCGTTCGACCATGAGATGGTCGACATCCGGCTATCCTACGGCCGGCACTATCGCGAGCATCCGACCGAGGAGATCGCGCGGGATGCGGTCTATCCGGTCTGCGCGCCCAGCCTTGCCGGTGCAGCCAAGCCGGAAACTCTCGCCGGCCTGCCGTTGATCCACACCGACTGGGGCCCGACCGGTGCCGCCTTTCCGTCCTGGCGCAACTGGCTCGAGGCGGGGGGCATCGCGCCGGGCCGGTCGGCCCAGCGCGGCCTTTCGGCCAACTCGTCGCGGGCCGCACTCGATCTCGCCATGTCGGGATTGGGCGTGGCGCTGGCGCAAGGCATCTACTGCGCCCGGGCGCTGGAAGACGGCAGGCTGGTCCGGCCGGTTGCCCGAGCGCTGGAATTGCGCCAGCCTTATTGCCTGACGATCCCTGAACGCAGCGCAAGGCGCGATGTGGTGGCGGCGTTTCGCGAGTGGCTGATCGCGGAATGCGTGCGCGCGGTCAGGTCGCCGGCGCTCGGTGCCTAGCAGTCAGAGATGCCCGGCCAGGGCCGCGACCATGTCCTTGCTGGTGGCTACCGGAACGATCTCGAACTCCACCAGATCGGCCCATTCGATGACCCAACGCTGCAGCAGCGTGACGTCATCGGCCTCGACAAGCAGGAAGCAGCGGCTCATGTCGCCTGCGATCCAGCTATGGTGAACGACAAGCGCGTCCGGTTTCAGCCGGCCCCGATCGCGGAACCGCCGGTAGATTTCCTTGCGGTCGCAGCCGCGAAAATCCTCGATCACCAAAAACAGCATCTTGCCCCCATTCAGTTGATTGTCTTAGCCGTATTCAGCGACGCCAGGTGATCCCGTCCGGCTGCAAAATGCTTTAGCGGCCAGTGCGCTCCAGCCGCTCCAGGAACCATTGCGTAAGCCGCACCCAGAGCTCGTCCTTCTCGCCGGAATCCTCCCAGCCATGGTCGAGATTGGGGTTATCGTTGACCTCGATAACGAAGACGCCGTCCTTGGTTTCCTTGAGGTCGACGCCGTAGAGCCCGTCGCCGATGCAGCGCGCCGCCTTGACCGCCGTCTCGACCACGTGCGGCGGCGTCTGCTTCAGCGTGAAGGTCTTGATGCCGCCCTGATCGGGCTTGCCGTTAGCCTTGTGGTTGACGATCTGCCAGTGTTTTTTGGCCATCAGGTAATGCACGGCAAACAGCGGTTGGCCGCCGAGCACACCGACGCGCCAATCATATTCTGTGGGGATGAATTTCTGCGCGATGAGGAGATCGGAATCCTCCAGCCACTCGGTCGCCAGCTTTGTCAGATCGGCAAGGTTCTCGCATTTCTTGACCCCGCGCGAGAAGGATGAGTCCGGGATTTTTAGCACCAGCGGAAAGCCCAGCGTCTGGGCGGCGAGCTCCAGATCGGAGGTGCCGGCAATCATCACCGTCGGCGGTACCGGCACCTTGTTGTAGGTCATCAGCTCGTTGAGATAGACCTTGTTGGTGCAGCGGATCATGGACAGCGGGTCGTCGATCACCGGCATGCCCTCCTGCTGGGCGCGGCGCGCGAAACGGTAGGTGTGGTTGGAGATGGATGTCGTCTCACGGATGAACAGCGCGTCGTAATTGGCGAGCTTGGCCAAATCCTTCCTGGTGATCGGCTCGACCTCGACGCCCATCTTCTCCGCGATCCTCGCCCAGTAGCGCAGGGACGAAATCTCCGAAGGCGGCAATTCCTCATGCGGATCGACGAGCGTCGCGAACGTGTAGCGCGCCGGCGTGCGCCCCTTGGTGTCGCGCCACTCGCGGTTGGTGTAGGTCTCCAGGCATTGCAGGAAGACTTCTTCCTGCTCCTCGCTCATGCGCGCGAGCGGCAGGAAGCCGATCTTGCGGATCGAAGCCCATTCGGCGCTGTCCTTGATGTGGACCTCGAGCGCCGGCGCGCGAAACCAGTCGAACAAGAGCTTGGTGAACCGGTCCCAAACTTTCGAGGGCCCGATGCCGAAAAAGACGGCGACCTTCGTCGGAAAGGTTCCGTCGAGATCCTTGCGGCATTTGTTGAGCGCGAGCTCGAGTTCCGGCAGCGCATGCTCATAGAGCTTGCGCTCCGACAGATCAATCATGGTCTCGACGGTCGGGATCACTTTGTGGCCGCGCGATCCGGCGAGCAGCGAGGCATAATAGCCGCGGCTCTGATAGCCATAGTTGTTCGACAGGTTGATCACCTTAGGGCGCTGGCCGCGAAACAGCGCCGGATGCGCGAGATAGTCGCGGTTGGTGATGATCTTGTGCGGCGTCGCCACCTGGTCGAGATCGTTCTGCCTGCCTGTAAGGATGACCCAGGTCATTGTGTCAGCGTTTTCCCAGGTTGATGGCGGCGCGCAACCCGTCGCGGCCGAACTGAGCCATGTTCATGAAGATGCCATAGGGCACGGGAATGTTGGCGGCGTCGAGGATGGTTTCCTGCCTTTCGTCTTCGACCCAAGGATCGTGGATGAGGATATGGTCGCCGTCGTCGCCGATGGCCAGCACCCAATGCGGCACCTTCTTGCCGAACATCAGGAAGCCGCTGATCAACACCAGCACCAGCATGCCCTCGGCAAGGGCGGCGCGGATGTCGTCGATGCCGAACGGACGGTAATTCACCGGGATGCCGTAAAGTTCCGCTCGCCGGCGGAAGTCGACCTGGGCGAGCTCCATCACCCGGCGCTTTTCCTCGCTGCGCACCGACTGCAGGAACAGCGCGCCGTGAAAGGATACGAAGATCTCGGCGGCAAGCCCGCTTTCATAGCCGGCCACGGCCAGGCCGAAAGGCTCGCAGCCGCCCGGCCCCGACATCATGAATACCGTGGTCGCCTCGCGCCACAGGCGTATTTCCATGACCGGATCGGGCACGAAGCCGGAATCGAAATTGGCCATTGCCATCATCAGGCAGCACGGACCGCAGGTGAACTCGCAGGTCTGCTGGTAAAACGGCACCCCGGTGCTGGTCGGGACATCGCCGCGCAGCGTCTTTTCGTAACGGAGCGCAGTGGCGCCGTCCTCGTAATAGTCGGGCTCGCGGCCGATTTTTCGGTAGCCTGCCTGCTCGTAGATGCCGATGGCGCGCTGATTGTCCTCGCGAACCTCGAGCCGCAGCATCATGCGATCGTGTTCATAAGCCGCCTCTTCGGCCGCGGCCAGCAGTTGGCGGCCGATGCCGAGATTGCCGAAGAACGGACCGACGGCGATGGAATAGAGCCGGGCCACGCCGCTGCCCTTGCGAAACAAGACCACCGCGTAGCCGGCGACATGGCCGTCATTCTCGGCCACCAGCATCTCGGCGGTCTCACGCTCGATCAACTGGCGAAAAGAGCGGCGCGACAGGCGATCGCTTGAGAAAACAGCCTTCTCGATGGCGGCGAGGTCATCGACGTCCGACGCGCGGGCCTTGCGGATCTCGGCAGGCATGCGGGGTTTGGGAGAACCTCGATTGGATTAAAGGAAACGGCCCCGGTCAAAAGCAGCACCCCGGCCGAAGCGCCGGTCTTCATCAAGCGCTATCGCTCCTTGATTAGGGCCGAATTGTGACAGGTTCCGCGGCGGCAGAAAAGCACCACGGCTTTGAACTGAACCACTAATTCGAAACAGCGTAGGCCGTTGAAAACAGCCGCCTCCTCAGCTCGAAATACCGGCCAGAAGCTGGCCATAGGCGCTCTTGGCGACCTCCGACAGACGCTCCGGCGGCAATGTGCCGACGACGGCGCAGCCATAGCCCTTGTCCAGCCAATACACCGCTTCCGGACCGTCAGCCTCGGCCGTATAGGTTCCCTTGGTGGTCTGCGATGATTCGGCGGTGACGAAGAGCGAGATGCGCTCGCCCTTGGCGTCCTCGTAAAGCAACATCGCGGCCTTGCCACGCTCGCCCGCCGGCAACAGCCGGCCGCCGACGAGTGCGAAGCCCTCGGCCGCGAGATCGGGCGCCACCAGCTTCAGCCCTACCCGGTTGGACAGCCAGGTCTGCAGATGGTCCTTGTCGCTTGCCGGCACCTCAACCGCGTGACGCTTCTCGGCGGCGTAGATGAGATGGGCGGAAATCGCCTGCTCCGCGAGTTGGTCGTCGCTCTCACCGCTGCGGCCAATGCCGTCGATGCCGGCGAGATAGCCACCGAACCCGCCGACCATCAGCACGGCTGCCGCCGCCGCCGAAAGCCACCAGCGCGAGCGCCAGGCAGGCGTCCGCGCCGGCGCTTCGCCAAGCACCGCGTGCCGTAGCCTTGCCGGCACCGGTTCGTCCATCACGCCGGCCAGGGCGGCGCGGAGCGCCGCACGGTCGGCTATGTAACGGGCGCTCTTCGCCTTCATTTCGGGATTGGCTTCGAGCCAGGCGTCATAGGCCATGCGCTCCTCGCCCGGCAGCTCGCCATCGAGGGCCATGTGGATATCGCGTTCGGTGAAATCGCGCCGGGTCATCGCTCGACGATCCTTATCGAGCGGCGGCGCGAGGAGTCGTCCAGCAGGCCGCGCAGTTCCTCGCGGCCGCGCGCGATGCGCGACATCAGCGTGCCGGCCGGCACGCCCAGGATGTTGGCGGCCTCGGCATAGGAAAAGCCTTCGATAGCGACCATGACCAATGCCGCACGGCGATCGGGGCCGATCGCCTGCAGGGCATCCATGATCTCGCGCGAGGCTATGCTTTCGACCTGATCGGCGGGCGCGGCCTGGGCTTCGCCGGCTTCCAGAGGCAACATTGCCGCCTCGCCTCGCCGGTTAACCTTGCGCATCTGGTCGATGAACAGATGATGCATGATCGTAAACAGCCACCTCCTGGGGCTTTCTCCAGTTTGCCAGTTGTCGAGCCGCACAAGCGCCCGCTCGAGGCAGTCCTGGACGAGATCGTCGGCGGAATCGCGGTCGCGCAGCAACGAGCGCGCGTAGCGGCGCAGACGCGGTATCTCGCTCAGGATCGCTGCCTTCTTGTCGTCCATGACCGCTTGTTTCGTGGTCGTCTTCCATTCGATTGAACGCGCCTTCCCGGCGCGGCGCAAGCAGCCAGCACGAAGCGGACCACCCGCTCCGGTACCCAAGCACCTGGATAACGCCGGCGGATGCCGGTTTATTCCCGGCGCGAGCGGAACCGGAACCAAGGTTGAATACCGGTTCTGGCCATTGTATATTCGTCATTGAATATCTTGCATATTCATCTTAGAATATACGCCGGAGGAATTCGACAATGTCTTTGTATATCCGCGATGACGAGGTTGACGCGCTGGCTCGTCAGCTGCAGTCCGCGATCAAGGCGCCCACGAAGACTGAAGCCGTGCGGATCGCGCTCAAGCGTGAGCTCGAACGGGCACATGCCGTCCTCCCACTAAGCGAGCGCATTAGAAAGTATCAGGACGCAGCGAGGGCGCTCGGTCCGGACGACCTGGACTTCGACATGAAGAAATTCATGGACGAAGGATGGGATGACCTCTGATGTTTCTCGATGCTTCCGCTATCATCGCTATCATATCGGAAGAGCCGGATGCGAACCGCCTTCTTAGGAAAATGGAAGCCGCCGAGAAGCTTTATTTCTCGCCGAGTTCCGCATTCGAGGCGATTGTTGGGATAGCTCGCAGGAAATCCGTAGCGGAAAACGGCGACCAGCTTCCGACGCCACCCGTCCTGATCGAACGATGTCAAATCATCGTCTTGGGTTTCCTGGCCGAACTCAAGGCCGTTGAGGTCCCGCTGGACACGCGGATCCGAGAACTCGCTGTAAGGGCCGCGCAAGATTATGGTCGATATGTGGGCCACCCAGCCAAACTGAATTTCGGCGACTGCTTCAGCTACGCATGCGCCAAAGCCTATCGCGTACCTCTGCTCTACAAAGGCAACGACTTCTCGCAGACCGATCTGGCCTGACCTTTAGTCGGCTCCTAACCTCGCCGCCCTTGTCAGCAGACGCTGATAGAAAAGTCCGATACCGATCAGCACGGCGCCCAGACCGATGAAGGAGAGCGCGCGCAGCACGCCTTCCAGCTCCGACATGTCGAAGAGGAAGACCTTCAGCACGGCGACCGCGATCAGCACGGCCGAGGCAATGCGCAGCACCTGCGACCTCAGCCAGACGCCGGCTGTCAGCAGCGCCACGCCGATGATCAGCCAGAGCGCCGAATAGGTATAGGTCTCGAGCTGGCCGAGGCCGCTCCACAGGCCGATGAACTCGCCCTTGAACAGGCGCCGGACCGACAGCGTGGCGTAGGCGAAGCCAAGCAGCGAAGCGACCAGCGCCAGCATCGCGGCATACCATCTCGGGCGGCTGTCGCGGACGTAAAGCGCCAATGCTCCTGCTGCGACCGCCGGCAGCAGATAGGCGAGCAACAACAGGTTGAAGAACGGGACGGCGCCGGTCGATTCATCCGTCAGCAGCGGGTTCAGCACCACGAAATGCCGGATCGCGATGAAGGCGACCGAGAGCACGCCGGCGGCCATCGAGCCATAGCGCAGCACCGGGCTCGGCGAGCGCAGGTCGATGGCGACCAGTATGGCGCCGGCGCCGAGCGCGATCAGCGTGTAGATCGCCTGCTCGGCAAGGGTGACGGGGCCGGTGTCGATGACGCCGCCATGCATGGCATGGCGCACCAGCATCGCAATGGTGAGCAGGCCGAACAGCGCCGAGGCCGCTTCCATGGCAAGACGCGGCCGTCCATTGGTGGTGCGCGCGAGTTGCCAGGCGGCGAAGCCGAAGGCGAGCGCCGGAACGCCATAGCCCGGCAAGAGCCAATTGAAGACCGGCGTCGTCGACAGTGCCGCCGCGCCGACGATGGTCGGATCGAAGGCGACGCGACCAAGCACGGCGACAGCCGCGCCGACCGCGATCCAGCCCAGCACCGGGAAGCTGCGCCAGCGCGTCGCGAGCGCCGGCACGACGGCGGCGGCGCCGAGCAGCACCGTCGTCCAGCCGGAGCCGAAGGCCATGTGCAGCATCAACAAGCCTGCGACGCCGCCGCCGCCGAGCGCGAAGGAGACGGCGGGGCCGCCGCGGAGCGGCGGTTCCTCGGCGCGCGCGATCCACTCGCCGCCGGCGGCAAAGACGAGCACCAGAAGCAGGGCCGGCAGCGCGTAGCCAAAATCGCGGTCGATGTCGCCGAAGGTGAGCCAGAGCGCGGTGAGCACGACCAGCGGCACAATGCCACCCCATGCCGCCCAGGACGCGGCGCGGATAGGCGCAGCAGCCGCAAAGCGGCGCGCGGCCCAGAACCCGGCTGCGACGAAGACCAGGGCAAGCGCGATGCCGAGGCGGAAGGTCAGCGTGTCGGATGCGGCCAGCGGCTCGGCGCCCAGGCCGACATCCAGCGCATCGGCGCCGATGGTGGCGGGCGGGATGATGCCGAGATAGATCAGCGCGGTCGCCAGGCCGGCGGCGAAGAGGAGCGGCAAGGCGCGCGGCCGGTAGAGCGCCACTGCCAGCAGCGCGGCGAGCAGCACCGCGCCGTGCGAGGCATAACCCGCCTTGGCAAACACCGGATCGACCGACAGCCCGAGCGCGGTCAGCGCAACGAAGAAGCCGGGCGCGATTGATGGCCAGTCGAAGCAGGGCTCCGCGTCGTCGCGGCCAGCAGTCAAGAAATCGGCTAGCCAGACGAAGGCGAGCACGGCAAGCGAGGCCAGGCTGATGAACAGCACCGTCGAGAGATTCACCTCCGGTGCATTGGTCATGTAGACGATGGTCCAGATGCCGGTGCCGGCGAAGGCTGCCGCGACAAGCGCCTTCCAATCGCGGATGCGGGCGATAGCCGCCGTGGCGGCAAGCACGATCGCCAGGTAGACGAACAGCGCCCACGGGTTCGGCGCCTCCGAGGCGACGAGGGCCGGCGTCACCATGGCACCGACGAGGCCGATGCCGGCCAGCGCCAGGCCGTGGACCAGCGAGACGGCAATGGTGGCGACGCCGATCGCGCCGAGCAGCGTGAAGGCGAGCGCGGGGCCGATAAAGCCGTAGATGCCATAGGCTGCATAGACGGTGCCGAACAGGATGAAGGCGCCGGCGCCCGTCAGAATCGCCGGGATGTAGGCGCCGGCAGCTCCCTGCACCGGCACCCGGAAGCCGGTGCGGCGGATGAACTCGGCGCCGGCAAGCAGCACAAGACCGAGAACGCCGGCCATGGTCAGTCGCACGCCGGGGCCGAAAATGCCGGCCTCGATCGTGTAGCGGATCAGGAACAGGCCACCCAGCGCCAGCGCGATGCCGCCGACCCAGACCGCCCAACGCGTGCCGAGGGCCGTCTCGACATCGCGGGCGGCCCTTGCAGGTACTGCCGCTTCGGCCGGCGCGGCAGGTTGCGTCAATTGTCCCTCTCCGGCGGGTTTGGACGGAGTCCCCTCGCCCGCTTGGGCTGGCGCTTCGGCTTTTGGTTCGTCGGGCGTCGCGGCGGCTGTGGCCTGCGGGGCTGCTTCAC
>NZ_RZST01000024.1:0-30382 GCF_003997575.1 Mesorhizobium sp. M1A.F.Ca.IN.022.07.1.1 | reverse complement strand
CATCTTGATGTTCATGACATAAACCTCCTGTTTCTCTGGATCGTTCGAGAAACGATCGTGTCATCAACGGAAGGTCCGGATCAAAGTTCCTCTATTCCCGTGAAATGCAGAAAAAAATTCTGAAAAAAAATGGTCCTGAGAGGGCCGAAACTCTCCGTGGTCCGGCCGTTAATTTTGGTTGCATTACACTCAGGGCGGCAATCAGTAGCAGGAACGCTAATGTTCCAGGCGACGAGGCGCGATCAGTTCCTGTCGACCGGCTTGGAGCGCATCCGCGAAACGGTCTCTCGCTCGGCGCGCTTGGAGCGCATCGGCGGCAGACCGCGATCGACGAGGTCCATGTCCTCCAGCACCATGTCGCCCATGCGCTTGAAGGCAACGTCGAGCGCGCCGGCGCGGTGTGCCGAGCGCAGAAAGCCGGAAAGCGAGCGCACCGGGTGGTTCTTGGCCAGCGGCTCCTCGGGAAACACGTCGCTGGCCGCAACGACATGGCCGCTTTTGACCGCTTCCATCAGCGCCGGGAAATCGACGACGCCGGCGCGGCTGAGCAGGATGAAGGCGGCGCCCTGGCGCATCTTGGCGAAAGCGTCGGCGCCGAGAAAACCCTGGTTCTCGCTGGTCACCGAGGCGACGACGAAAACGAAATCGCTTTCCGACAGCACCTTGTCGAGCGAGGCCGGCTCGACGCCATGCTCCACCAGCACGGAAGGCGGCAGCCAGGGATCGAAGACCTTGGTGCGCGTGCGGAAGCCGGTCAGCAGCCGATTGAGAGCGCGGCCAAGATCGCCGAAGCCGATGATGCCGACATCCGAACCTGAGAGGAGTCGCGCCGTCTGGTTGCCGTCGCCGCCCCATAGTTCCTCGCCTTGCCGGAAGGCGAGGTCGGCATCGACGATGCCGCGCGCCAAGTTTAGCGCCATGGCAAGGCCGAGTTCCGCCACCGGCTCCGCGAACACCAGGCCGGTGGTGACGACGTGAATGCCGCGGGCAAACAGCGTCTCATAGGGCATGTTGTTGATGAGATTGGTCTCGACGTTGAAGATGCAGCGCAGCGCTTTCAACCTCTCCAGCGTCTGAGGGGTGATCGGCGGCTGGCCGACGATGTAGCGGGCTTCGGCCAGCACATCTGTCGGCAACTCCGAGACGCCTTCCGGCGTTGTCTCGACGATGCGATATCTTTTGCGGAAGCGCGCCAGCTGCGGCGGCGTGAAGATCAGGTCGAGCGTGCGCGGTTCGGGTGCGCTGATCACCAGCGGCGAGGCTTTGTTGGACATGATTTTCCTCCCGGCGCGATTGGATCGCATCAATCATATCAGCGTTTTTACTCCCGATGAAACGATTTACAACAGCGAAAAATCGATTTATCGATTATGTTAACGAGAGGGCGACCACTCGCCTCCGGGAGAAGATTAATGGCGCAACAGCAGGCCCAGCAGCGGCGCGCGTCGATCCACGATGTGGCAAGCCAGGCGGGCGTGTCGGCGGCCACTGTTTCCAAGGTTCTTTCCGGCGTCACCACGGTAAAACCGGAAAACGCGCAGCGCGTCCTCGATGCCGTCGAGCTTCTGGGCTACCGCGTCGATCCGCTCGCCTCGGATATGCGCAGGGCCAAGCGTCGCATCATCGGCGCCATCATGCCGGAGTTCGAAAGCGAGTTCTTCGGCCAGATGGTGAGCGAGCTCGAAGGCCTCGCCGAGCAACGCGGCTATACGCTGGTCGCCGCCTCCAGCCGGGAATCGGAGCAACGTGAGAAGGAGATCCTCGCCCGCATGCATGACTGGCGCGTTGCCGGCGTCGTACTGGCGCCGGTGCGAAACGAGCACGGACCGGCGGCTGGTTTCATGAAAGCGAACGGCATGACAGGGGTGCTGATTGACCGCGTGCTTGCCGATGACGCCTTCGACACGGTTTCGGCCGACAGCGCTGCGGCAAGCGCCGAAGTGGCGCGCGCGCTGGTCAGCCAGGGCCATCGTCATGTTCTTGTGGTCGGTCTCGGCCAGCAGGCGGCGACCGTGCGCGCCCGGCTCGAAGGGTTTCGCAAGATGGCGCTTGAGCTTGCGCCCGACATCCGGATCGACGTCGTACTCTGCGAAAGCGATGTCGGGCCTTTGCGGACGCTGCTTCGCGATTATTTCAGCCAGCGGGAAGACGGCGGCGACAGGCCTACGGCGGTCTATTCGCTCTTCCTGAAGGGCACGCTGGTGGCGCTTTCGGAGTTTCGGCGGCGCGGCTGGCACTGCCCAAACGACATCTCGCTGGTCGGCTTCGACGACGCCGAATGGATGCAGGTGACGTGGCCGGCGATCGCCGCGGTGGTGCAGCCGGTGCGCGAGATCGCCGCCAACGCAATGGAGGTTTTGTTTCGCAGGATCGAAGGCGAGCGCGGCCCGCCGAGGGCGCGGCTCGAACCTTGCAAGGTGTTCATGCGGGAATCCGTTGGCTCGCCAGGCAGCGTCCCGCATTCCGGGGGAGGAGACCGACAATAACCCCCATGTCGACAACGGAAGAAGAGTGCCGGCCCTGGCCGAGGCATCCGGCGCAAACAAACGGAGGACGGAATGACATCGCTTTCCACAAAGATAAATCGATTTACTCTCGCGTTGGGCGTAGCGCTTACGTTTGCCGCGGTCGGCGCTGCTAAGGCCGAGGACGGCGAATATGGCGTGCTGATGAAGACCTTGGCCAATCCGTTCTGGGGCGCGATGGCGCAGGGCGTCGCCGACGGCGCCAAGGAGGCCGGCGTGAAATACTTCCAGCAGGCGGCCGAAAGCGACCAGGCGGCCGAGCCGCAGCTCAACCTCTGCAACACGATGCTCGAGCGCAAGCCGGTGGCGATGATCACCGCCGCCATCAACTCGACCAACCTCTTGCCCTGCCTGAAATCGGCGCAGGATGCCGGCATCAAGATCGTCGATCTCGACAACAATCTTGACCAGGCGGTTCTCGACAAGGAAGGCGTCAAGGTTACCTTCCATATCGGTTCCGACAACGTCGCCGCGGGTGCGCAAGGGGCCGAATATCTCGTCTCCAAGCTTGGCAAGGACGCCAAGGGTCCGGTGCTGGTGATCGAGGGTCTCTCAGGCAACATCACCGGCGAGAAGCGCGCCAAGGGCTTTGCCGACAAGCTCAAGGAACTGGCGCCGGGGCTCGAGGTGGTCGCCTCGCTGCCGGGCGATTGGGATCGCGGCAAGGCCGCCTCGATCGCCACCGACACACTGACGGCGCATCCCGATCTGGTTGCCATCTTCTGCGCCAACGACGGCATGGCGTTGGGCGCCGTTGAATCGGTCTACGCCGCCGGCAAAGGCGAGCAGGTGACGATCATCGGCGTGGACGGCAACATCGACGCGGTGAAGTCGATCAAGGAAGGCCGCCTGAACGCTTCCGTCGCGCAGCTTCCCTATCTCGTCGGCAAGCAGGCGGTCGAGAACGTCAAGAAGGCGCTGGCCGGCGAGAAGGTCGAGGAAAGCATCGCGGTGCCCACCCTGGTGCTGACCAAGGACGTGCTCGACGCCGGCAAGGAGCCGATGCTGCAATATGTGAAGTAGCAAGAGAAGGGACTAGGGGAGCAGGTCAGTAGGGGAGTAGGTCAGTAGTAGGGGGTAGGAGGAGGAAGGTTTGCACTTCCCAGACCCGGCTCTCTCCCGCTGACTTCCCTATTCCCCTAGTCCCCTACCCAGAAGGGTCAAAACATGGCTTCCGAAACGGCGCAGCCCGGGTTTTGGGCTCGGGTGCAGCGCGCATCCGTCGAGAGGCTCCACATCAGGCTGGAGTCGCTGCTGGTGCTTGTGCTGCTGAGCGCGGCGATGGCGATTCTGTCGCCTTTCTTCCTGTCGCTCAGCAATTTCCTCAACATCCTGCTCGCGACGTCGACGATCGGCGTGCTGGCGATCGCCGCGACCTTCGTCATCGGTTCAGGTGGGCTCGATCTGTCGCTGGGATCGGTCATGGGCCTTGCCGGCGTGGCGGGGGCCTTCGTCGCCGTCAACCTCGGCTGGCCGTCGGTGTTCGCGGTGATCGCCTGCATTCTGGCCGGAAGTATCGCCGGCTACATCAACGGCCAACTGGTCACCCGCGCCTTCGTGCCGGCCTTCATCGTAACGCTCGGCATGCTGGGCCTTGCGCGCGGGCTGGCGCTCGTCATCTCGCAGGGCAGGGCGATCTACGGCCTGCCGCCGGAGATCGTCTATATCGGGCAAGGGAGGCCGCTCGGCATTCCGATGCCTGTCATCATCTTCGTGCTGACGGCGATCGTCGCGCATACGGTGCTTGCCTATACGCGCTTCGGCCGCCACACTTTGGCGCTCGGCGACAGCGAGGGCGCGGCGCGCGCAGCCGGCATCCGCGTCGAGCAGCATCGCCGCATCATCTACACGCTCTCCGGCGCGCTTGCCGGGCTTGCCGGTCTCTTGTTCACCGCCCGCGTCAATGCGGGCGACCCGACCGCCGGCATCAACTACGAACTCACCGCGATCACCGCGGCGATCATCGGCGGCACCAACCTGTTCGGCGGCCGTGCCTCGATCCTCGGCACCATGATCGGCGCTCTGATCATGGGCGTGCTGCAGAACGGGCTGACGCTGCTTGCCGTGCAATCCTATTACCAGCAGATGGCGATCGGCGCGGTTCTCATCCTCGCGGTCTTCATCGACCAGTATCAGGTGCGGAAGGAGTCGCGCGTATGACCCTGCTTTCGCTCCACAAGATCCGCAAAAGCTTCGGGGCGGTCGACGTGCTGCATGGCGTCGACCTGTCGGTCGCGGCCGGCGAGGTGGTCGGGCTGGTCGGCGACAACGGCGCCGGCAAGTCGACGCTGATGAAGACCATCACCGGCATCTACCGCGCCGACACCGGCTCGATCGAGTTCGACGGCAAGGACATCCTCGCTCTCGATCCCGGCCAGCGGCGCCGGCTCGGCATCGAGATGATCTACCAGGATCTGTCCTTGGCCAAGCAGCAGGACGTGGCCTCCAACATCTTCCTTGGCCGAGAGCCGACGAAAAGGCTGCTCGGCCTCTTCCCCGGCTTTGTCGACAAGACCGAGATGGATCGGCAGGCTGCGCGGATGATCGAGCGGCTCGGGGCGCACCTGCCGTCGATCAGTCGTTCCGTCGGCTCCTTCTCCGGCGGCCAGCAGCAGACGGTGGCGATCGCGCGGGCGCTCACCTTCAACCCGAAGCTCGTCATCATGGACGAGCCGACGGCGGCGCTCGCCGTGCGCGAGGTGCAGAGCGTGCTCGATCTCATCCGGCGGCTGAAGTCTGAAGGCATCGCCGTCATTTTGATCTCGCACCGGCTGAACGACGTGCTGTCGGTCACCGATCGCATCGTCGTGCTGCGCCACGGCAGGGCGGATGCCGATCTCGTCACCGCCAAAACCAACATGAACGAAGTCGTCAGCCGCATCGTCGGCGGCGGCGATACGGCCGCCGCGGCGGCGCACGAGCAACGAGGCTGATATGAATGTTTTCGGACTGCACACTTTCGCCATCGCCCCGGTCTGGGATCTGGCCCGCATCGAGCCGCAGATGGATCGGCTGAAGGAGCTCGGCATCGGCCTCATGGAAATCCCGCTGCTCAGACCCGAGGAGATCGACACCAAGCGCACGCGCGGTTTTGCAAACCATTATGGCGTGCAGCTCATTCCCTCGCTCGGCTTGCCGCGCGCGCTCGACGTGGTGGAGCGGCCGGAAGAGGCGCTCGACTTCCTGCAGCCGGCCTTCAACGTTTGCAACGAGGTGGGCGCCGAGGCGCTCGGCGGCGTCACCTATGGAACGATCGGCAAGACCACCGGCCGGGCGCCGACGCAGCGGGAGATCGACGGCATGTGCCGCTTCCTCGAAAGGGCGGCAAAGTCGGCGAAGGCCCGCAGCCTGAAGCTCGGCATCGAACCCTGCAACCGCTACGAGACGCATCTGATCAACCGCGGCGTCGACGCGGCGCGCATCATCGAGCGCATCGGCGCCGACAACATCTTCATACATCTCGACACCTACCACATGCATATCGAGGAAGAGAGCTTCGCGGCCGGCTTCGAGGCGGCGGCGCCCTTCCTCGGCTATGTCCATGTGTCGGAGGCCAATCGCGGCGTGCCGGGGCGCGGCATGCTGAACTGGGCAGCCTGCATGAAGGCGATCGCCGACATCGGCTATGCGGGCCCGATCACGCTCGAAAGCATGAACCATGTCGACGTCGACATCGCCGGCGGGCTCGCGGTATGGCGTCCGGTGGCGGAAGACCCGCGCGACGTCATCGAGGTGGGGCTGCCCTTCCTGCGCGACGAAGCGAAGAAGGCGGGGCTGACACTCGGGTAACGAAGCTACTTGCCCCGGCGCGTCAGCCAGCGGCGACGCGCCTCCTGCTGTTCGGCGAGTTCGGCCTCGTCCCAGTAGCCGATGAGCACGCCGGAGCCGATGATCGGGTCGAAATGCCCGACCTTGTCGTCGATCTCCGTCAGCCACTCGTTGGGGACGGTAATGCGGTTGTTGGGCAGCGCCAGCCAGCGCATCAGCATTTTGCGCAGCCGCTCGATATCGCCGGCGGCCGACGGCTCGCGGCCGAGGTCGCGCAATTCGCCGGGGTCGTTCTGGAGATCGAAGAACATCGGCTCGACACCTTCACCATGGACGAGTTTGAAGCGGCCGTCGGTGATCATGTAGAGCTTGCAGCCCGAAACCGGCATGACGAGCTTCAGCCGCGCCGCATCGCCGCTGTAGTCATATTCGCTCACGGCATAGTTGCGCAGGCTCTTCCGCTCACCCGAAGTCAGCGACAGCAGCGAGCGGCCTTCGAGGACATGCGGCTTGGGCCTGCCGCCGAAATAATCGAGAAAGGTGGGCGCGAGATCGATCATCTCGACCAGCGCGTCCGACGTGGTTCCTCTTGTGACGTCGGCTTCCGGACGAGGATCGTAGACGATCATCGGCACCTTCACCGCGACGTCGTGGAACAGGTATTTCTCGCCGAGCCAATGGTCGCCGAGATAGTCGCCGTGGTCAGAAGTGAAGACGACAAGCGTGTTCTTGAATAGGCCGCGCTTCTCCATGAAGTCGAACAAATGGCCGAGCTGATCGTCGATCTGCTTGATCAGGCCCATGTAGCAGGGAACGACCGTTTCGCGGACCTCATCGCGCGAGAAGTTCTTCGAGTACCGCTCCTGCTGGAAGGCCTCGAAGATCGGGTTTGGCGAGACGCGCTCGGCTTCGCTGCGAACGGGCGGCTGGATGTCCGCCTTGCCGTACATGGCGTGGTAGGGCGCGGGCACGATATAGGGCCAGTGCGGCTTGATGTAGGAAAGATGCGCGCACCAGGCTTCGCCCTTGGCCTCGGCGTCCTCAATGAAGCGCATGGCACGGCGCGTCATGTAAGGCGTCTCGGAATGCTCCTCCGGAATGCGCGCCGCCTTGTCGGCATGGACGAGCAGCCAGCCGTTGAAATTCTCGCCATTCTCGCCTTCGCCGGAATTCGCCCAATGCTCCCAAGGATTTTCGGCCTCGAAGCCGTGCTGGCGCAGATAGGTGTCGTAGACCGGATCGGGGTCGTAGCTGGTCGAGGGGTGCAGGCCGTCATCGCGCTCGAACGGCTCGAAGCCGCATTCCGCGACACGCACGCCGATGACGGAATCCTTGGCGATGCCGAGGCGCTCCATGCCTTCCTCGTCGGCCTTCATATGTGTCTTGCCGATGAGCGCACAACGCACGCCGACCTCGCGCAGATGGTCGCCCAGCGTCGGCTCGTCGACCCTGAGCGGCACGCCATTATGCGTCGAGCCGTGCGAGCGGACGTAGCGGCCGGTATAGGCGCTCATGCGCGAGGGGCCGCAGACCGTCGATTGCACATAGGCTTTGGTGAAACGCACGCCGCGGCTGGCGAGCCGGTCGATGTTCGGCGTCGTCAGCCTCTTGTGCCCGGCGCAGCTCAGATAATCGAACCGCAGCTGGTCGCACATGATGAAAAGGACGTTGCGTTTCGAGGTCATTGCTGCCCGTCGGAATGGTTCTCGAACCCGGTAATGCCAGAACAATCAGCGCATGCCAACCAGGGCAACCAGCCTGCACAGCTCACCAGAGAACTTTACAAAATCATTTTTTCATGTGAAGTCTCAGGCATCCCAAGGATTCCAAATGACATCCCACCGTTTTGCCACCCGTCTCAATTCCTTCGCCTCGCGGCCTGAGGCGGAGTGGGCCGGGCTTACCGGGAAGCCCTCGGTGCTGCAGATGGCGGCGCGGGCGGCTAAGGTCGAGGGGCTCACCGATCTCGACCTCAACTTTCCCGACCATATCGGTGAAAACCCCAGGGAAATCGCACGGAGGCTTGGTGATCTCGGGCTTTCCATCAATGGCTTCGCGATGCGCTACTATTCCAATCCCGCCTTCAAGCTCGGCGCGTTCACCAATCCCGATCCGGCAGTGCGGCGTGAAGCCATCGACCTCACCAAGGCTGGCATCGACGCGGCGCGAGAGGCCGGCGCCGGTCTCATGACATTGTGGCTGGGGCAGGATGGTTTCGACTACGCTTTCCAGGCCGACTACGCGACACTTTGGCAACACGAAATCGACGGTATTCGTGAAGTTGCGGCGCATGACCCCGATTGCGCCATCAGTCTCGAATATAAGCCGAACGAGCCGCGTTCTTATTCGCTGATGCCGGATGCCGCGACCACGTTGCTGGCGATCCGCGAGGCCGGCCTGCCCAATCTCGGCGTCACCCTCGACTTCGCGCATGTTCTTTATGCCGACGAGCAACCGGCCTTTGCCGCCGCTCTTGTCGCCCGTCACAGCAGGTTGCTCGGTGTTCATCTCAACGATGGCTACGCCAAGCGCGACGACGGCCTGATGGTCGGCGCCGTGCACACGCTGCAGACCATCGAGCTGCTGCGCCAGATACGCAGGGACGGCTACGCCGGTGCCATCTATTTCGACACCTTTCCGGACATGACCGGTCTCGACCCGGTGCGCGAATGCGAGGTCAACATCGCCACCGTCAAGCGCATGTTGCGGGTCGTCGAGCGGCTGGAGCGGGACAATCGGTTGGCGGCTGCCCTCGACGGGCAGGACGCGGTTACCTCGCAGGCTATCGTCCAGGAAATCCTGCTCGGAGCTGCAGGATGACGTCCGCGGATCTCCGGGCCGTGGGGCCGCGCATCCGCATGATGATGCCGCATCTCACACCGCTGGAGGCAAAGGTGGTGGAAACCGTGTTCGGCCGCCGCGGATTCGACGAGACGATCCCTTTGAAGGAGATCGCTGACGAGGCCGGCGTCTCCGAGGCGATGGTGGTGAAGATTGCCAAGAAGCTGGGCTTCTCCGGCTATCGCGACTTCCGGACGGCAGTCTGCGAATACAGCCGCTCGCCGACCGCCGAGATGCACCGGGAACTCTCCGTCGACGACAGTTCGGCCGAGATCGTGCAAAAGGTCTTCCGCACTTCGATACAGGCGCTGGAGGAAACGCTGGCGATCCTTGACATCGGCGATTTCGACCGGGCCGCCGACGCCATAGAAGTCGCGATTTCTGGATCGATAAATGAGGTCGGCGGCTCGGCTCAGATCGCCCGGGACGTCTCGCACAAGTTCCTGCGGATCGGCGTCCGCGCGGCGGTTTACGACGATTCCCACATGATGCTCATGTCGGCGTCGCTCCTCGGCGCCGAAGACATTGCCGTCGGCTTTTCCCATTCCGGCAACAGCAGCGCGGTGATTGATGCCGTTCAGCTCGCCAAGAAGAACGGCGCCCGCACGCTTGCCATAACCAACTACGCCAACTCGCCGCTGGCAGCCGAGGCGGATGTCGTGCTCTGCTCGACCGCGCGGGGGTCGCCGCTGATGGGCGAGAATGCGGCCGCCCGTATCGCCCAGCTCAACATCCTGGATGCGCTGTTCGTCGCGGTGGCGCAGCGCGACTACCAGGCGGCGGAGCACAATCTCGGCCGCACCATGTCGGCAGTGACGTCGAAACGGCGAGACAAGTACAGATGAAAGATCGTCGCGGATGAGTGTTGCTTCAGCGGGGCTGGTGGCCGTGTTCGGCGGCCTGCATTACGACATCCTGGTCGACGCACCGGATCGTCCGCGCAAGGGCGAGACGGTGACCGGTTTCGGATGGCAGCCGAAATGCGGCGGCAAGGGCGGCAATCAGGTCCTGTCGGCGGCGCGTGCGGGTGCGAGGTCGGCGATGATCGGCGCCGTCGGCGACGACGATTTTGGCTGCGCGCTCCTCGCCAATCTCAGCCGCAGCAATGTCGAGCACCGCTTCGTGCGAGTGGAACCGGGCATCCGATCAGGCATGAGCGTTGCCATTTTCGACGACGATGGCGACTACGGCGCGGTGATCGTTTCCGGCAGCAATCTGACACTCGGCGAAAAGGATGTCGCGGCGGCCGCCGGTCTGCTCGCGCAGGCTGAGGTGCTGTTGCTGCAGAACGAAGTGCCGGAAATCGCCAACATCGCTGCCGCGCGCGCGGCGAAGGCTCACGGCTGCTGCGTCGTGCTCAACGCGGCGCCGGCCCGGCCGCTGCCCGCCGAACTCACCGGGCTCGTCGACATCGTGATCACCAACGCCATAGAGGCGGAGTTCCTGGCCGGCATTCCGGTCGTCGACACGCTTGAAGGCGCGGCTGAGGCAGCGCGGCAATTGGCAATCGTTTATCCGGCTGCAATCGTCACCGCCGGCGGCGATGGCGTCGCCTATCACGATCGCGATGGCCGCGCCTTTGCGCTCGCTGCCATTCCGGTGAAGGTGGTCAGCACCCATGGCGCAGGTGACGAATTCGTCGGTGCCTTTGCGGCTGCGCTTGCTCGCGGCGAGCCCACCGAGGCCGCCATCGCCGCCGCGAATGCCGCCGCCGCCCTGCTGGTCTCGACCCCGGAGGCGGATCGCCAGACGCCCCCTCAAAAGATCCAATGCGGCGTGCACCGTCCAGAGTAGCCCTCGGTTTACCGATCTAGACAACTGGTGCAATGTTGGTTTGGAGGATCGAGATCGTGCCATTCGTCAGTATCGGCGGCATTGCGTTGCACCATCGCCTTATCGCCGGGACGGCTGCTGCGCGCCCGATCATCTTCATCAATTCGCTCGGCACCGACTTGCGGATCTGGGACGATGTCGTCGCACGGCTTGCCGGTGAGATGCCGATGCTCGTCTATGACAAGCGCGGCCACGGACTTTCCGACATCGGCAGCGGCGTGCGCTCGATCGACGACCATGTCGACGATCTGAGCGCGCTCATCGATTGCTTCGGCTTCCAGAAGGTCGTGCTTTTTGGCCTGTCGGTCGGCGGCATGGTCGCGCAGGGGTTCTATGCACGGCGGCCCGAACTCGTCGAAGCGCTGATCCTCAGCGACACCGCGCACAAAATAGGTACCGCCGAGAGCTGGAACAGCCGCATCGCGACGGTCGAGCGTGACGGCATCGAGGCGATTGCCGATGGCATCATGAAGGTGTGGTTCACGCCGGATTTTCATGCCAACCGCGTCGCAGAACTTGCCGGTTGCCGCAACATGCTGACCAGGCAGGCGCTGCCAGGTTACATCGGCACGTGTATGGCGGCTCGCGACGCGGATTTCACCGACAGCGCGCGCCGCATCGCGGTGCCGACGCTCTGCATCGTCGGCGACCAGGACGGCTCGACGCCGCCCGATCTCGTGCGCTCGCTTGCCGACCTGATCCCCGGCGCGCGCTTCGAGGTGATCCGCGGCGCCGGGCACATTCCCTGCATCGAGCAGCCCGACGCGCTCGTCGCCCTGATCCGCGCCTTCGTCGCGTCGTTGCCTGAGGGAAAGCATCTCCATGGGCGATGACGCAAACAATACCAACCGATCCCGGACCGGGCTCGAGGGCGACGCATCGCATCGATTGCGAGGCGGTGCGCTTCTCCTGGTGGATGACGACGATCCTTCACCGCTTCCCCGAGGCGGGTGAGTTCGGTCAGCGCATCCAGGAAGCCGAGCTCAATTATCTCGTACACTCCAGCGCCGCCTCGACCGCGCTGGCGGAGAACTATGTCGGCCTGCCTTACTGAGCGGGCCGAGCCGTCAGACCCGTTCCAGTGCAATCGCAATGCCCTGGCCAACGCCGATGCACATGGTGGCCAAAGCGCAGCGTCCGCCGCGCTCGCGCAGCTCCAGCGCCGCCGTGCCGGTGATGCGCGCGCCCGACATGCCAAGCGGATGACCGAGCGCGATGGCGCCGCCGTTGGGGTTCACATGCTTCGCCTGCTCGGAAATTCCGAGTTCGCGCAGCACGGCAATGCCTTGCGAGGCGAAGGCTTCGTTCAACTCGACAACGTCGAATTGGTCAGGCCTCAAGCCGAGACGGGCGCAGAGCTTTTTGGTTGCCGGCGCGGGACCGATACCCATGATGCGCGGCGCGACGCCGGCAACAGCACCGCCGAGAATGCGGGCGATCGGCGTCAGGCCATGTTTCCTGGCAGCCGCTTCGGAGGCGATGATCAGCGCAGCAGCACCATCATTGACGCCGGAGGCATTGCCGACGGTCACCGTGCCGCCCTGGCGGAACGGCGTCGGCAGCTTGGCCAGCGCCTCGATGGTCGTGCCGGCGCGGGGATGCTCGTCCTTCGAGACGACGATTGGCTCGCCCTTTTTTTGCGGGATCGCCACCGGCGTGATCTCCTTCGCCAGCCGGCCATTGGCCTGCGCCGCAACAGCCTTGTCCTGGCTGCGCACGGCAAAGGCGTCCTGGTCGGCTCTGCTGACCGAAAACTCCTCGGCGACGTTCTCGCCGGTCTCCGGCATGGAATCGACGCCGTACTGCTTCTTCATCAGCGGGTTGACGAAGCGCCAGCCGATGGTGGTGTCGTAGATCTCGGCATTGCGCGAGAAGGCGGTGTCGGCCTTCGGCATGACGAAGGGCGCGCGGCTCATCGATTCCACCCCGCCGGCAATCATCAGCTCGGCCTCGCCGGCCCTGATGGCCCGGGCGGCGATGGTGACGGCATCCATGCCCGAGCCACAGAGCCGATTGATCGTGGAGCCCGGAATGTCCTGGGGAAGGCAGGCCAGCAGCAACGCCATCCGCGCCACGTTGCGGTTGTCCTCGCCGGCCTGGTTGGCGCAGCCAAAGACGACGTCGTCGACCGCGGCCCAGTCGACGCCCAGGTTGCGCTCGACCAACGCTTTCAGCGGAATGGCGGCGAGATCGTCGGCTCGCACCGAGGACAGCGCGCCGCCGAAACGGCCGATCGGCGTGCGGATATAGTCGCAGATGAAGGCATCAGTCATTATGCAGCTTTCCCTTTGGCGGTACCTGCATGCGCGGCCTTGCTGCGCGCCTGCAAATCGCGCAACGTCTTCAGCTCGATTTCCGTCGGCGCCGGCGTCTCGTCAAGCGCCTCGGCAAACTTTGCTTCCCAGCCACAGGTCGCCTGCACCTCTTCGCGGGTGACGCCGGGATGCAGCGACATGACGGTGAATTCGTTGGTGACAGGGTCCGGCTTCCAGACGGCGAGGTCGGTGATCAGCAAGGTCGGACCGGCGGTGTCGATGCCGAGCCGCTTGCGATGGTCGCCACCCTCGCCATGGCCGAAGGAGGTGAAGAAGTCGATCTTTTCGACCATGCCGCGCTTCGACTGCGCCATGGTGATGTAGACCTCTCGCGAGGAGGTGGCGATTTCCGGCGCGCCGCCGCCGCCGGGCAGCCGCGTTTTGGGATGCGCATAGTCGCCGATGACTGTAGTGTTGATGTTGCCGAATTTGTCGAGCTGGGCGGCGCCAAGGAAGCCGATGGTGATGCGGCCGCCCTGCAGCCAGTAGCGGAACATCTCCGGCACCGCGACGGTGGTGACCGCCGTCTCGCACAATTCGCCGTCGCCGATCGACAGCGGCAAAACGTGGGGCGCGGTGCCGATGGTGCCGCTCTCGTAGATCAGTGTGATGTCGGGCGCATGCGTCAGCCGCGCGACATTGCAGGCGGCCGACGGCGCCCCGATGCCGACAAAGCAGACATCGTCGTTCTTCAGCGCACGGCTGGCGGCGATCGTCATCATCTCGCTGGGGGTGAAGCCCAGATCATTCTCGCTCATGCCGCTTTCCTCAGATGCTCGACGCGAGCCGCGAAGTCGTCTGCGCTGCTCTCGATGACGTTCTTCTGCATCCATGCCTGAAAGCGGTCGCGGTCGGCGGCGATCTCGTCCCATTCGAGATAGGCGGAGTTGTCGCGCTCGTAATAGCCATGCGTGTAGGAGGGATGGGAGCCGCCCGGCACGATCGAGATTGCCGCGATCGTCCAATTGGGCAGCACGGTGAGATTGGGATGCAGATCGTCGAAACTGTCGACCACTTCTTCGACCGTCACCACGGCGCGTTTGGCCGCGAGCACGGCCTCCTTCTGGATGCCGATGATGCCCTCGACCAGCACATTGCCTTTGCGGTCGGCCTTCTGCGCGTGGATGAAGGCGACGTCGGGCCGGATCGCCGGAACGGCGGCTAGCACCTCGCCGGTAAACGGGCAGGTTATGGACTTGATGTTTGCATTGATGGCGGCAAGGCCTGCGCCGCGATAGCCGCGGAACACCGCGCAGGGCAGGCCGGCGGCACCCGCCTCATAGGCGTTGGCCATGCCGGCGTGGCTGTGCTCCTCGACCTCGATCGGCCGTGGAAAGCCGTTCTCGATGGCGTCGCGAACGCGCCTGAGCAGGCCGACGCCGGGATTGCCGAGATAGGAGAAGACGATCTTCTTGGCCATGCCCATGCCGATCATCTGATCGTAGATCAGGTCGGGCGTCATGCGGATCAGCGTCAGGTCGCGAAAGCACTGGCGGATTGCCTCATGGGCCGCGGCGGTCGGGATCAAATGGGTGAAGCCCTCGAAGGCGACCGTATCGCCATCGTGCAGAGTCTCCGCAACGGCCTTTTTCAGCGGCAGGAACTTGACCATCGTCCATTGCTCCGGAGATTAGAAGGTTCGTATCGGAGCATATGAGAGCGCCCCTCTCGCGTCACTATGAGGATGCCTGCAGGCAAACGAGGTGCAGCGCAAAACAATCGGGACATGCGGGACTTGGCCGTTGACGCTTTGTCTCACATACGCTAATGAACAGGATTATACAGGTTCATTGAACAGGTATCCATATGGCCCGTCGCGCGACGCAACTCACTCCCGGCACGGGCAAGCCCGAGCAGATCGCGACGGTTCTGGAGCACGAGATCCGCTCAGGCGTGCTCGGCTTTGGCGAACGCCTGCAGAGCGAGAACGAGCTCGTCCAGCGCTTCTCGGTCAGCCGCAACACGGTTCGCAAAGGGCTGGAAGAGCTTTCAAGCCGCGGCCTCATCACCACCAAGGTCGGCATCGGGTCCTTCGTCACTTTCGACGGCATGCCGGTCGATGACGCGATCGGCTGGTCGCGCGCGCTCGCCAATGCGGGCGCCAATGCCGAAACCCGGACGCTTAGGCTCGAGATCATCGAGGATGCCGAGCTCGCGGCAAAGCTCGGTGTCGAGAGCTCGTCTTTCATCGCCGTCGATCGCGTCCGTACCAATGCCGATGACGGCCATGCGATCTCGATCGAACGCAGCCGCCTGCCACTGTCGCCCGAGCTGGAAGACGTGCCGCTGCGCGGGCTTCGCGAAGGCTCGCTGCACCAGACGCTGCGCGGGGCAGGGCTGGTGTCCGACCATGGCGAGGAGTGGGTCGACATCGAGATGCTCAGCGCTGCTGATGCCGCCATCCTCGATTGCGCGCCGGGCACGCCGTTCCTCAGGACGCGGCGGCTGACGCGCGCCGCCGACGGCCGCGCCATCGAATTCGTCACCAGCCTGCTCAACCCGGCGCATTTCGCGCTGCATCTGGAGTTCTGAGCATGGCGGCCGACGCGATCGACCGGGCGATGGGCGCGCTGATCGGCGGCGCGCTTGGCGATGCGCTGGGCATGCCGACACAGCTTCTGTCGCCCGCCCGCATCGCCGAGCTCTATGGCCATGTCGAGGGTTTCGTTGCGCCCGCCGTCGACCATCCGGTGTCGAAGGGGCTGCCGGCAGGTGCCATCACCGACGACACCGAGCAGGCCCTGCTGCTCGGCCGCATCCTGGTCAGCTCCGGGAATCGCTTCGACCATGCGCGATGGGTCAACGCGCTGCTCGACTGGGAGCGCGACGTCAAGGCGCGTGGCAGTTACGACCTGCTTGGACCGTCGACCAAGCGGGCCATCGACGCCATCAATAACGGCGTGCCGGCGGAAGAAGCGGGGCGAACTGGCGACACCAACGGCGCCGCGATGCGGATTGCGCCGGTCGGCATTATGATCCGCCCGGAGCCGCTCGATGCCCTGGTTCTCAAAGTCGCGGAAACCTGCCGGGCTACGCACAATACGTCGATTGCGATTGCCTCCGCAGCCGCAGTTGCTGCCGCGGTCAGTCTCGGTGTTTCGGGCGCCGACTGGCGCGCTGCTTCCGGCCATGCCGTCGCGGCGGCAAAGCTTGGTGCCGCGCTCGGTCACTGGGTCACCGGCGGCGACATCGCCGAACGCATCCTCTGGGCGCAGGAACTTGTGCGCGGGAAGCGCGACAAAGAGGCGATCCGGTTGATCGTTGACCTGATCGGCACGGGGGTCGCCAGCCAGGAGTCGATTCCTGCAGCATTCGCCGTGCTGGAGGTTGCCAACGGGGATGCGTGGCGAGCGGCAGTGATCAGCGCCAATCTCGGTGGCGACACCGACACCATAGGCGCCATCGCCGCCGGCATGGCGGGCGCCTGTTCGGGCCTGTCGGGCCTGCCGCAAGATCAAATCGCGGGACTGAAGGGCATCGATCTCGCGGAGGTCGAGCCTTTGGCCAATGATCTTGTCGCGGCGCGCATGGCGAAGGCCCGTGGCGGCAAGGAGGACGCCGCATGAGCGGGCGCCTCGTTCATGTCGGCAGCGCGGTGGTCGACTATGTCTATCGCATCGACGCTCTTCCGGCGGCGGGCAGCGAAAAGACCGCGACGAGCTATTCGCGCGTCGCCGGCGGCGGCTTCAACATGATGGTCGCGGCGAGCCGCACCGGCATGAAGGTGGTGTTCGGCGGACAGCTTGGCATGGGGGCAGACGGCGACTTCCTGCGCGCGGCTTTCGCCGCTGAAGGCATCGAGACGCTGACGCCGCCGTCACCCTTGATGGACAGCGGCAATTGCGTCGCCATGATCAGCAGCGATGCGGAACGTACCTTCGTCTCATGGCCGGGCGCAGAGAGCGTGCTGACACCGGACATGATGGCGCCCGTCCAAGTCATTCCGGGTGATTGGGTTTTCACCTCCGGCTATACGTTGAGCTACCCTGGCAGCCGCGAAGCGCTCGCCGCCTGGATCGACGCGCTGCCGGAGGAAGTTCCCGTGGTCTTCGATCCGACGCCTGTGATCGCGGAGATTCCGCGCCCGATCTTGGAAAGGGTGCTTGCCCGCACCGCTTGGCTGAGCTGCAACGCCGACGAGGCCGCCGCAATAGCCGGCCGTGGCGACGCGCAGACCGTCGCGATCCGGCTTCTGGCCGAACACTGCCCGAAAGCCGCGGGCGTCGTGATCCGCGCCGGCGCGCATGGCTGCCTTGTGCGGCTGGCAGAAGGCGGCACGCACGCGATCCCCGGCTTCGCGGTCAGCGCCGTCGACACCAATGGTGCCGGCGATACGCATATCGGCGCCTTCGTCAGCGCATTGTCGCGCGGCCTGTCGCCCTGCGAAGCGGCGCGCTACGCGAACGCCGCGGCGGCCGTTTCCGTCACCCGTCATGGCGGCTCGTCCGCGCCGACCGACAGTGAGATCCAGGAATTCCTAAGCCATCACGATCAAGGAACGATAGCGCATGGCCGGGAGGACGCGACTGTAACTTAACAAGCCCATCAACCGGGCCAACAATGAGAGGAAAAAACATGCGCATGCCCAGACTCACCGCTTTTCTGACGGCGACCGCCGTTTTCGTCTCAGCATTCACGTTTGCCGCCCAGGCCGCCGAGGAAGTGCATGTGCTCAACTGGAAGGGTTACGGCGCCGACGAGCCATGGGCGGTCGCCAACTTCGAGAAGGCGACCGGCTACAAGGTCGTCAATGACTTCTTCAACTCCGAACAGGAGATGCTGACCAAGCTGAGGACCAATCCCGACCTCTACGACGTCGTCATGATCAACGCCGCCTTCAACGACCAGGCGATGGCCGGCAAGCTGATCCAGCCGATCGATACGTCGAAGCTCTCGAACTATGCCGATATCGCCAAGGACAAGGCCGGCTCGCCGATGCTGAACCATGACGGCAAGGTCTATGGCGTGCCGTGGGTGTGGGGCCTGACCGCTCTAGCCATCAACGAGAAGTCGTTCGACAAGCCGCCGACGAGCATCGCCGAGATGTGGGATCCGGCACATAAGGGGCGCGTCATCATCCGCGACGACGCCGTCGAGGCGGTGCAGTTCGGCGCCATCGCATCGGGGCAGAACATCAACGACATCAAGGATATGGGCGCGGTCAAGGCGAAGCTCACCTCGCTGATGCCGCAGATCAAGACCTTCTGGAGTTCGGAGAACGACTGGAACCAGATGGTTGCCTCCAACCAGATCGATATCGGCACCTACTGGAGCGGCTCCGCCGACCGCGCCAAGACGCATTTCAAGCTGCCGGTCTCGCTGGTCATCCCGCAGGAAGGGGCCGTCGCCTGGCTGGACGCCTTCTCCATCCCGGCCGGTTCCAAGAATGTCGCCGGCGCCGAGGCCTTCATCAACTACATGATCGACCCGAAATTCTATGTCGAATGGGTCACCAAGGTCGGCGCGCCGGTTTCGGCCAACACCAAGGCGGTCGAGGCGCTGCCCGAGGACGCATTCAACCGAAAGGTCATGGGCAGCGCAGAGGTCGCCAAACGTATCCAGTTCCAGGCGCCGGTCACGGATGAGCAGCGCGAGAAATACCTGGCACTTTGGCAGGAGCTGAAGGTCAACGTGAAATAGTTGGCGTCTTACGGGGAGGGAAGGCATCATGGCAGAGCAGCTCGCGACCGGTTCGCGCCGCGGACTGCGGCCAGCCCTGCCGCTTCTGCTTCCCGCTTATCTGTGGTTGACGGTGGCGATCTTTCTGCCGCTGTCGGCCATGGTGTTCTTCTCCTTCATGACCGATCTGCCGCTGGCCGGGAAGGAGTGGTCGTTCACGCTTGGCAACTACGCCGCCTTCTTCTCGCAAAGCCTTTATCTGACACTTCTTCTGGCTTCGCTGCGGCTCGGCCTTGAGGTCACGCTTTGGTGCGTCGTCATCGGATATCCGGCGGCTTACGTGCTGGCGAAGGTTCTTAAAGGCCGCAGCCGCGAGGCGATCTTCCTGCTGGTCATCCTGCCTTTCTGGTCGAACGGGCTGGTGCGAATCTTCTCCTGGGCCATGGTGCTGCGTGAGGGCGGCATTCTCGACACCACGCTCAATGCGGTCTTGCCGTTCAAGATCAATATCGATCTCATGTATTCCTACCCGGCGGTCATCATCGGCCTGGTGCACTCCTACGTGCCCTATATGGTGCTGACCTGTTACCTCACGCTGCAGGCGATCGACGACTCGCTGATCGAGGCGGGCCGCTCGCTCGGGGCTTCGCGGCTGCAGGTGCTCAAGCGGGTGATCATCCCGCTGTCGATGCCCGGCCTGATCGCGGGTGCGGCGTTGATCTTCGTGCCGGTGGTGGGCTCCTTCATGGAGCCGCGCATCCTCGGCGGCCGCACCGGCACTTTCTACGGCACCGTCATCGAGGACCAGTTTGTTGCCGTCTTCAACTGGCCGCTGGGCGCGGCGCTCTCCTTCATCCTGCTTGCCGTAGTGCTGGTCATCCTGGCGCTCGCGGCACCGGTCTTGCGGAGGGCCGGCTGATGGCGACGACGCGCATTCTGGAGTGGGTCGGGCGCTTTTACATCTTCCTGTTGCTCGGCTTCCTCTATCTGCCGATCATCATCATGGCGCTGATGTCGTTCAACGCCTCGCCTTTTTACCAGCTGCCGTTCGAGTGGACGACGGACTGGTATGCTTCGCTCTGGCAAAACGACCAGCTGATCGCGGCGACCTGGAACAGCATCGAGATCGCGATCATCGCCACCGTCATCTCCACGGTGCTCGGGTCAGCCGCCTCGCTGGCGCTCTACCGCTACGAGTTCCGCGGCAAGAAATTCCTGCAGGCGCTGCTCTTCCCGCCGATCGCCATTCCGTGGCTGATCACCGGCACCGCGATGCTGATCTTCTTCTTCGGCATCGGCATCGGCCGCGGGCTCATCGCGATCCTGCTCGGCCATGTCGCGCTGGCGCTGCCCTACGTCATCGTCGTCGTGTCCGCCCGCCTGCAGACCTTCGCGCCGGAGCTGGAAGAAGCGGCGCGTTCGCTCGGCGCCAATCAGTGGCAGGTTACCGTGCGCGTAACTTTGCCCTGGATCATGCCTGGCGTGATCGCCGGCGGACTGTTCGCATTCGCTGTCTCGTTCGACCAGTTCGTGGTCTCGTACTTCCTGTCGACGCCAGGCCAGACAACACTGCCGGTCGAAATCTACGCCGCGATCCGCAAGGGATTCACGCCCGAGATCAACGCGGTGTCGACCATCATCATCGTGGTGTCGATGGCGCTCATGCTGCTGACGGCGCGCTTCTTCAAATTCGGCGGAGAGAAATAATGGCCGGCGTCCAGGTATCGAACGTCTCCCGCAGTTTCGGCGCGCACAAGGCGCTGGACCATGTCTCGATCGACTTTCCCGACGGTGGCTTCTATGCGCTGCTCGGGCCTTCGGGCAGCGGCAAGACCACGCTGCTCAGGCAGATCGCCGGCTTCGACTTTCCGGATACCGGACGCATCGCCATCGGCGGCGAAAGCGTCGAGCGCGTGCCGGTAGAAAAGCGCCGCATCGGCATGGTGTTCCAGAACTATGCGCTCTTTCCCAATATGAGCGTCGCCGACAATGTCGCTTTCGGCCTTTCGGTGCGCGGCGAGCCGAAGGCGACGATCGCTACGGAAGTGCAGCGGGCGCTGGATCTCGTCCAACTCGGCAAGCTCGGCGGCCGGCGGCCGCACCAGCTCTCGGGCGGCCAGCGGCAGCGTGTGGCGCTGGCGCGCGCCATCGTCACCAAGCCGCGCGTGCTTTTGCTCGACGAGCCGCTCGGCGCGCTTGACAAGGCGCTGCGCGTCGACATGCAGATCGAGCTGAAGCGCATCCAGCGCGAGATCGGCATCACCACCATCTTCGTCACCCACGACCAGGAAGAGGCGCTGACGATGAGCGACCGCATCGGCATATTGCGCGACGGCCGACTGGTGCAGGAGGGGCCGCCGGAGGAGATCTACGACAGGCCGCAAAGCGAGTTCGCCGCGACCTTCCTCGGCGACGCCAACATCTTTCGCGGCGATGCGACCGGCAACGGCATCAGGCTGCCCGACGGTACAGCAATCGCCGCTGCGTCGGGTGCGTCTCTCTCGGCCGGCGCCAAGGCGAGCTGCGCCGTGCGGCCCGAGCGCATCCAGATTTCAACCGGCTCTGCAACGTCCGAGGCGGGATATGCCAACACGGTCAGGGGCCAGGTTTCAAAACGCATCTTCGCCGGCAACAACAGCACCTATTTCGTCGACCGCGATGGACAGACGGTGAAGGTCATTGTCCAGAACACCGGCGCCGAGCGGCTGGCCGAAGGCCAAGAAGTGATGCTCAGCTGGTCGCCGGAGAGCACGGTGCTGATCGCCGCGTAAGCCGGATCCCCGGTCCCTGATGGGAAATGATGGCGCGGCCCTTGGCTGACCGCCTGATCCTGGCGTTAAATCCAGTCCTCGACGGGAGGAATGGATGGCGAGCATGGATTTCGAGCCGGACGTGAAAGTCCGGGTCAAGGAGTACCGGATCGGCTGCATCGGCGCCGGCATGATCATGGCCGAGTGCCATCTCGCCGCCTACGCGCAAGCCGGCTTTCCGGTGGTGGCGATCGCCTCACGAACCAGGACGAATGCCGAAAAGGTCGCCGGCCGCTGGGGCATTCCGACCGTCTGCGATACGCCGGAGCGGCTGATCGAAGATAGCCGCGTCGAGATCGTCGACCTTGCCTTCCCGCCGGACCAGCAGCCCGCGCTGATCCGCCATGCACTGAAGCAGCCGCACATCAAGGCTATCCTGGCGCAGAAGCCGCTGGCGCTCTCGGTCGAGGAAGCGGTGGAGCTGCGCGATGAGGCGGCGGCTTCCGGCAAGATCCTCTCGGTCAACCAGAACATGCGCTACGACCAGTCGATGCGCGTCTTGAAGCAGATCATCGATAGCGGGGCGCTGGGCGAGATCGTCTTCGCCGAGATCGACATGCATGCCATCCCGCACTGGCAAACCTTCCTCGCCGGATATGACCGGCTGACGCTCGCCAATATGAGTGTGCACCACCTCGACGTGCTGCGCTTCCTGTTCGGCGACCCTGACGAAATCACGACGCTGACGCGCAGGGATCCGCGCACCAAGTTCGAACATTTCGACGGCATCACCGTTTCGACGCTGCGCTTTCCCTCCGGCGTGCTCGCGGTGTCGCTGGAGGACGTCTGGTCCGGCCCGCGTCAGGAAGGCTATTCCGACGACCAGCACATCGACTGGCGCGTCGATGGCACCAAGGGTGTCGCCAAGGGCACGATCGGTTGGCCGAAGGGCGTCGCCTCGACGCTGACCTACGCCTCGACAGAGACGACCGGCGGCAAATGGGTCAGCCCGAGCTGGGAGACGATGTGGTTTCCGCATGCCTTCATCGGCGTCATGGAGCAACTGCAATATGCGCTCAAGACCGGCACGCCGCCGGCGCTTTCCGTTGCCGACAACGTCAACACCATGGCGCTGGTGGAGGCCGGTTACCGGTCGATGGCGGAGGGCCGCACCATCAGGCTGTCCGAAATCCCTGTCGACCAGGCGACTAAGAAACAGGGCAATTGAATCGCTTATCGGGAGGACTTCACCTCATGATGCAGGCAGGTATCTTCACAGGCTATTTTCCGTATGAGCTCGAGGAGGTCGCCAGGCGCATCCGGGCGCTCGATTTCAACACCGTGCAGCTCGACCTGCATTTCAAGGATATCGACCTCTCGGCCGGACAGATCACCAGGGACAAGGCGAGGCGGGTGCGCGATACGTTCCGCGACCACAACCTGCCGGTTTGCTGCGTGTCCGGCTACACGAACATCATCCACCCGGACAGGGCCGAGCGCGAGCGGCGGCTTGCCTACCTGAAGGAGATCATCCGGAACGCGCGCGATTTCGGCTCGCCTTACGTGATCTCGGAAACCGGCACCTACAACACCGAATCCGACTGGGTGCATCATCCGAAGAACAAGACCGAGGAGGGTTTTGAGGAGTGCCGCAAGGTGATCTCGGATCTTGCCCAGACCTCCTACGACCACGGCGCGGTGTTCCTGCTCGAAACCTACGTCAACAACGTTGTCGGCTCGGTCGAGGAGACGGTCAGGATGTTCGCTCAGGTCGATCATCCCGGCCTCGGCCTGTTGATGGACCCGACGAACTATTTCGAGGCGCACAACATCGACCGCATGGATCAAGTGCTGAACCAGGTGTTCGACACGCTGACGGACAAGATCAAAATCGCGCATGCCAAGGACGTGAAGCGTTCGGGCGGCGACAAGACGGAGAAGCATGCCGACATCGGCGACGCGGAGGCGCATGAGGGGCTGACCTTCCGCGGCGTCGGCGAGATCGAACTGCCGGCGCCGGGGCTCGGCGCGCTGAATTACGATCTCTATCTCAAGCGTCTCAGCAAAAAGCACCCGAACATCCCGGTGATCATCGAGCATCTCGACGAGGAGGACGTGCCGCGCGCCAAGAAATTCCTCGACGGGAAATTCCGCGCCAACGGGCTTTAATGACGATGACGACCACCGGTACGAAGCGCGACTACAGCCTTGTCGGCGAGAGCACGCGGCTTGCGATAGAGACCGGACTTGCATCGGCCGAGTGGTACCACACCGACGTGCCGCGCAAGGTGATGAAGGAGCTGATGCAGCGTTGCGACGGGCCGGCGATCCGCGATAGCGTCATCTGGATCTCGGCGATCCTGGGCTCAGCCGCCGGCATTATCTGGTTCTGGGGCACGTGGTGGGTCGTGCCATTCATGTTCGTCTATGGCGTGCTCTATGGCTCGTCGAGCGACTCGCGCTGGCACGAATGCGGGCACGGCACCGCGTTTCGCACGCGCTGGATGAACGATGTCGTTTATCACATCGCCTCGTTCATGCTGATGCGAAACCCGGTGCAGTGGCGCTGGAGCCATGCCCGTCACCACACCGACACGATCATTGTCGGCCGCGATGCCGAGATCGCCGTTATGCGGCCCCCGGACCTCATCAAGGCTGCGCTCGCCTTCACGGGCATTCTCGACTTCCGCTATTCGCTGCCCACGCTGGTGCGCCAGGCCTTCGGCAAGCTGTCGGACGACGAGAAGAGCTACATTCCGGAGATGGAGCAGCACAAGGCGGTGATCGCGGCGCGCTGGCACATCGCGGTATACGTCGCGACGATCGCTGTCGCGATCGCGCTTAGGTCATGGATACCGCTGGTGCTGATCGGCTTGCCGCGGCTCTACGGCACCTGGCACATGGTAACGACCGGCCTGCTGCAGCATATCGGGCTGGCCGACAACGTCACCGACCATCGGCTCAACACGCGCACGGTCTATATGAACCCGATCAGCCGGTTCATCTACTGGAACATGAACTACCATGTGGAGCATCACATGTTCCCGATGGTGCCCTATCATGCGCTGCCCAGGCTGCATGAGTTGATCAAGCACGATTTGCCGGAGCCGAACCCGTCGATGTTGCATGCCTATCGCGAGGTCTGGCCGGTGCTGCTCAGGCAGCTGAAATACGAGGACTATTACCTCAAGCGCGAATTGCCGCCGACGGCCAAGCCCTATCGCGGCGATTCCACGATCTCGACATAACGGCTGCGGCTGCCGAATAAGGTCGGTGCGCGCGGCAGTTGCGCGAACCCAATCAGGAGAGGACAAGATGCCGGAGTGGGTCGAAGCGTGCGCGGTGGGCGACGTGGACGAGGAGGACGTGATCCGCTTCGACCATGGCGGCCGCACCTTCGCGATCTACCGCTCGCCTGACGACGAGTTCTTCGCCACCGACGGTTTCTGCACGCATGAAAAGGCGCATTTGGCCGACGGGCTGGTGATGGACGACATCATCGAATGCCCGAAGCATAATGGCCGCTTCAACTATAAGACCGGCCAGGCCAAGGGCGCGCCGGTCTGCGTCAACCTCAAAACCTATCCGGTGAAGGTCGAGGCCGGCAAGGTGATGATCGATATCGGCTGAAGGCAAGCGGAGCGCATCGCGGCGTTCTCGGAAAATGTCGGCGACGTCAACAGCGGCGCCTATCCGGAAGACCGGCACATCGTGCATATGGATCCAGACGAGCTCAGGCGTTTCATGAAGAAAGTGGACGCAAGAGCCTGAACGGGCACTGCGATGGGTCTGCCTGGGTTCGCCGCCAAGTGCGGCAGGTATTGGGCCGGCCTCGCGGCCCGAGCCGGTAAGCTTTCGTCGAGAGATCGGCGCCTATTTCCGTAGCTTGACCACGCCCATCAGGACCTCCGGATAGGTTGCGGCCATCATCCCCTGATCGGCCTGCGCGGCAAAAATGGCGGTGCACCGTTCGGCGTTGAATCGGAAACGGCGTCTGTATTTTTCCTTGTTGAGAATGATCCCGGAGAGGCCGTCGAATTTGCGGAGCAATCGCTTGCGCAGACCTCTCGTCCAGAGCGGACGCTTGAACCGATCGAGCCAGGGCGTATCTTTCGCCAGGTTGCGATAGATCGCCATCGCGGCGAGTTCCACTCCTTCAGGGCTTGGCCACCACGGCTTTCCGAAGGTGAAATGACGCGCGAAGGCTCTACTGAAGGGTATCTGGCTGGAATAGTTGGTCTGCAGATTCCAGAGCGGATGCATCGTTTGCCAGCGTCCGGCAAACGCTATGTTGAGCGCTCCCTGATCGAGCTTCGGTACCCGCCGCAGCGCCAGTTCGCGCGCCCGCTCCAAGAGCCCCTCGGCGCGGATCATTGGCATGTTCAGCACCAGTATGCCGGCGTTGAAATGCGATGAGCCGGGCTCCATCTCAAGAGACTCACGGCAGCTCGGATCGAAATAGGTCTGTTCGTCATGGGCCGCCAAGAGTGGGGCATTCAGTTCAACATCGGCCAAGTCGGTGATCGACCGGTTGAAGATAACATCGGTGTCCACATAGACGAGCCTGTCGTAGGGCTCGAATACCGCCAGCTTGTCGGCAAGCAGGCGAATGTAGGTTGCTACGCTGAGGTGACCGGGATCGAAATCGAATTCCTTCATGAGATCGGACACGTCGACGATCTTGACGGCAGCCCCGAGCAATCGGTCCGCGACCGGCAAATCCTCAGTTCCGGCGCCGATATGAAGGATGAAACCGTCGATAGGCGCAGATACGTCCAGTATGCGCCGCGCGCCCAGAACAGCGTATGGGAAATTTTTTGCGTCTGCCGCCAAGACGAAGCAGGAACGATGCAATTGAGCCACCCCTTATATGCCCTTGGCTCTTCATATCCGAACTCATCGTGCAACCCAAGAGGGTGCCGAGGGCGCCGTCCGGCGGGCCCATAAGCGGCGGAGCCCGGCCATCCGATTCGGTGCGAGCGGCCAGTTGGCCTGAGGGTTGGCTTGGGCGGGTGGTGATCTCGATCGTCCGCAACGATGCGGTGCCCTGATCTCGTTTAGTCGAGCAGTATTTGGTGCACCGCAGGGAGCCAATACCCGTCGGCGAGCACCGCATGGAGCGCATCGGCATGGGATCCGAGCGGCCGGTCTTCCTTAAGCGTCGGCACATGGGCGCGGACGGCCGCGTGGATCGCGCTGGTGGCCGGCGCAAGTGTCAGACCTTCGCGAAGATCGACGGCCTGTGCGGCGGCCATAAGCTCCAGGGCGATCAGCCGCCGCCACAGTACGATCATCTCGACGCATTTGGCGACGGCGAGGGGAGTCTGCGTCGCATGATCCTCAACACCTTCGGACACGGGCAGGAAGTCGAGCATCACCGGATTGGCCTTGTGGCGGATGGCGGCCAGGATCGCCGTCACCGTCTTCTGCAGCGGCACGAAGCCGGCGGACGCGCCGCCGATTGGCGACAGATATTTCGGCAAGCCGTGGCGGGTTGAGCCGGTGAGCTGGATGAAGCGCGCGGCCGACGCCGCCGCGCATTGCGCAATCGCCAGACCTAGCGTCTCGAAGGCGAGCGACAGCGAGGCGGTGTGGAAATTGCCGGTCGACAGCACGAGTGAGTCGTTGGCGAGCACCAGCGGGTTGTCGGCGGACGCGTTGAGCTCGATCTCGACCGTGAGCCGGGCATGGTCGATCGCCTGGATGAGCGCGCCGTGGATCGAGGGCATGCAGCGGATCGACAGCGGATCCTGAAGGGTGGTCGGCGCGGGCGTCCCGTCGCGGGTGAGCAGGTCGCGCAACGCCTTTGCCGCTACCTGCTGGCAGGCGGCCGGCCGCGCCAGATGCAGGCGCGGGTCAAGGATGGTGCGGTTGGCCCCGAACGCTTCCATGGTGAGCGCGCCGGCCTGCTCCTGCTGTTCGAGTGCCGACAGCGCGTCGACGAGCGCCAGCGCGCCGGCGCCGGTAGAAACCGCGGAAGCGTTGATCAGCGACAGACCATCCTTCGGTGCCAGGCTGACTGGCGCAAGCCGCGCCATCATCAGCGCCTTTGCCGAAGGCATGCGCCTGCCCTGATAGTCGGCATCGCCTTCGCCGATCAGCGTGTGGGCTATCGCGGTCATCAGCACCAGGTCGCCGGCGCCGATCGAGCCCAGCGACGGCATCACCGGATGGATGCCGGCGTTGAGCAGATCGACCAGCGCGGTGAGGACATGCGGCGACAGGCCGGAGCCGCCGGCGGAAAGCATGGCGATGCGGGCAAACATTGCGGCGCGCACGAGCTGGGCGGGCAATGGGTTTCCCACCGCAGCTCCGCGTCCGTCGAGAAGCTGGCGCTGGAAGGCACCGGCATCGCCTTCGACAGCCGTGCCGAGATTGGCGCCCAGCCCGGTGTTCAGCCCATAGATCTGCTGGCCGCCGGCAGCGGCGTCATCAAGGACCTGGCGGGCCTTGCCGAGTTTCTCGATGACCGCCGGCGTGATCTCGACCTTGCCTGCACTGCGCGCCACGGCGGCCACGTCCTCGATGCTGACGCCGGCGCCGGTGAGAACGAGCGGGGTCATGCGAAACGCAGCCTCTGGCCGATGCCTTGTTCCGCGGCTTTGGCCAGCATCGCCTTGCCGAGCGCGATGTCGGAGAGCGACAGACCCCGATGCCAGAACAGGATCGTCTCGCCGTCGCTTTGCCGGCCCGCTTTGTGCCCGGCAGCGATCTGGCCGAGCTCGGCATGCAGCGTCGCCTCGCTAAGCCGTCCCGTCTCGACATGGGCGCGCAGCGAGCCGAACTTGCCGCCCTTGCACTGACCCCAGTCGTCGACGACGATCTTTTGCATGATGTCGGTAAGCGAAAGCTCCACCGCGCTCATCGTGCCATAGGGCACGACCAGCGCGCCGCGCTTGATCCAGGCGGTCTTGAGCAGGGGCTGCGGTTCCGGTAGCCGCGAGGCTTCGACAACGATGTCGGCGCCTTCCACGCAGCTCTTCCAGTCGGCAACGGCGACAACCGGCTTGCCGAGGTCGGCGGCAAGCTTCGCGGCGAAAGCGTCGCGGCTTTCGGGGCGGCGCGAATGGACGCGGATCTCGTCGAAGTCGAACAGGTGATCGAGCAGTCGCACGTTCCAGTAGGCGGTGCCGCGCGCGCCGATGTGACCGAGCACCCTGGATGATTTCTTCGCCAGATGCTTGGCGCCGATGGCGGTGACCGCGCCGGTGCGCATATCGGTGATGACGGTGGCGTCGAGGATGGCGCGTGGCGCGCCGGTGCGCGGGTCGAACAGGTTGAGTATGCCGAATTCGGACGGCAGGGCGTGCAGGTAGTTGTCGACATAATCGCCGACGATCTTGACGCCGGCCGCATCGAGCGGCGCCACATAGCCGCGCAGCACGTTGAAATGACCGCGAAAGGACGGATCCGGCTCAAGATGGACGCGCGGCTCGATCACCGTCTGGCCCTTGCCCTGGGCGACGAGCCCGGCTTCGACGGCGCCGATGATCTCGGCATCGCTCAGGCCAAGGGCTTCAATGTCGAGAGCATTGAGGTAGTCGATATAGATCGGCTTCATGCATTTCCCTCGTCCGGCCCGCGCTCATCCATAACAGGCGGCGGGGCGACACGAAAGTTTGTTGGATAAGCTCTGGACTGGTTCAGCCTTATGCTGTTCAACCGGCGCGTCATGACCAGCATCCCCGACAATGAGGCCGTATCCCAGCTCGTGCCGACGGCGGCGCGCCAGGCGCGGCGCGTCGCGCTGATCGTTGCCGTCGCCTTTTTCATGCAGTTGCTGGATTCGACGATCATCTCGACGTCGCTGCCGCAGATGGGGCAGTCTTTCGGCGTGCCGGCAGTGGCGATGAGCATCGGGATCACCGCTTACATGTTGACCATGGCGGTGTTCGTGCCGTTGTCGGCCTGGCTTGCCGACCGGTTTGGCGCGCGCAACATTTTCCTCGTCGCGATCGGGCTGTTCACGCTGGCGTCGATCGCCTGCGGCTACTCACAGAGCCTGACGCAATTCGTTGCCGCCCGCATCGTTCAGGGCCTCGGCAGCGCCTTGATGACGCCGGTCGGCCGCATCCTGGTGCTGCGCAACGCCGCCAAGTCCGAATTGCTTGCCGCCACGGCGCTGATCACCTGGCCGGCCTTGTTCGCGCCGGTGATCGGGCCGATGCTCGGCGGCTTCATCACCACCTATCTGTCCTGGCACTGGAACTTCTTCATCAACGTTCCGCTCGGCCTCGCCGGGCTGCTGCTTGTCGCGCGCTTCGTTCCGGGCGATCGCGAATCCGAGACCAGGCCGCTCGACTGGCCGGGATTCTTCCTCACCGCGCTCGGCCTCGCCGCGATGCTCTATGGGCTGGAACGGCTTGCGCATCCCGAGGATGGCATGCTGCCGACAGTGGGCCTGGTTGCCGCCGGCGTCGCCGTCGGCTGGTTCGCCGTGCGGCACTTGCGGCGGGTGACGCATCCGCTGCTCGACCTGTCCCCCTTCAAAGTGCCGACCTTCGCCATCTCGACGCTCTCGGCGGGCACGATCTTCCGCGTCGCCATCAACGCCACGCCGTTCCTGCTGCCGCTGCTCTTCCAGGTGGGCTTCGGCATGCGGCCGGTGGACGCCGGCCTGCTGATCCTGGCCTACTTCCTCGGCAACCTCGGGATGAAAGCGGTGACCACGCCGACGCTCAGACTCTTTGGCTTCCGCCAGGTGCTGGTGGTCAACGGGGTGATTGCCTCG
>NZ_RZST01000249.1:0-9066 GCF_003997575.1 Mesorhizobium sp. M1A.F.Ca.IN.022.07.1.1 | reverse complement strand
GTCGGTTTGGTGACGATGGCACGCGCTATCGCCACGCGCTGTTGCTGGCCGCCCGAGAGTTCGGCCGGCGTGTGATGTTCGCGCCCGACAAGTCCGACTTGGGCGAGCGCCTGCATGGCCAGCTCCCGGCGCTCGCGGGCGGAAACGCCGCGATAGATCAGCGGCAGCTCGACATTTCCGCCGCCGTGGTGCGGGGCAGGAGATTGTAGCCCTGGAAGACGAAGCCGACATAAAGGTTGCGCAGCAGGGCGCGGCGGTTGCGGTCGAGCCGGCCGGCATCGACGCCCATGAAGCGGTAGGTTCCGGCCGTCGGCGTGTCGAGACAGCCGATGATGTTCATCGCCGTCGACTTGCCCGAGCCGGACGGTCCCATGATGGCGACGAACTCACTTCTGCGGATGGCAAGATCGACGCCGGCAAGTGCGTGCACGCACGCTTCGCCCTCGCCATAGCTCTTCCATACACTGTCGAAGGTGATGAGCAGGGGAGCGGACACGGTCAGCTCCGTTGCTGCGAGCCGGTGATGACCTCCGCGCCTTCCTCGAGGCCGGACGTGATCTCGGTCAGTTCACCGTCGGTCGAGCCGATCCTGACGTTGAGGGCATGCGGCCGTCCGTTGTCCAGCACATGGAGCGTGCGCGACCCGTCGATCGGCGCTTTCGTCGCCTCGCGCTGCCGGTTGGGGCGCCCCATGCGGCCGGTAAAGAGGTCGCGCAGGCTCCAGCCGCGGGCCGCCTGTTGCGCCGGGCGGTAACGGAAGGCTGTGGCCGGCACGGTGAGCACGCCCTTGGCCTGCCTGGTCACCACGGCGACCGTGGCGGTCATGCCTGGCCTGAGCAGAAGCTCGCCGTTGTCGACTTCCAGCCGTGCATTGTAAGTGACGACGCCGTCGGTGGTGACGGAGGCATAGGAGATGTCGCGGATCTCGGCGTCGAAGGGACGGTCCGGGAAAGCATCGACCATGAAGCGGGCATGCTGGCCGGGCTTGACCTGGCCGATATCGGCCTCGTCCACCGCCGCCTGCAGCTCCATGTTCCGCAAGTCGGCAGCGATGACGAACAGCACCGGCGCCTGCAGCGAAGAAGCGACCGTCTGCCCCGGATCGACGGAGCGCGTGAGCACGATGCCGTCGATCGGCGCGTAGATGGTGCTCTTGGCAAGGTCGGTCTGCTGGGCCTTCAGATCAGCCTCAGCGATGGCGAGATTGGCCTCGGCGCTGTCGAGCGCGGCCTTGGAGCGATCGCGTGTCGCGGTCGCGGCCTCAAGCGATTGATCCGTCGCCATGCCGCGCTTGGTGAGGGCGTTCGCGCGGACCACCGCGTTCTCGTTTTCCTGCAGCGTGACCTTGGCATCCTCGACGACGGCCGCCGCCGCCTTTGCCGAGGCGGTGGCGCGCTCGATCTGGACCTCGAGCTTGGCGGTGTCGAGCGTCGCCAGGATGTCGCCCTTCTTGACCTGCTGGTTCTCGTTGACGGCGACGGAGCGGACGATGCCGGAAAGCTCGCTGGAGATGTCGACCTGCGTCAGCGGCTGCAGCGTGCCGGTCGCCGACACCTTGACGGTCAGGTCGGCAATCGTCGCCGGCGCGATCGTGTATTCGATCCGGGGCGGCGAGACGGCGTTCCACCGGTAGCCGGCGATCGCGGCCGCCACGACAGCCAGCGCCAGCAGCGCGTAGAGCCAGAACCGGCGGCGCTTGCGGCTCACGCGTTTGCGGTCGAGCCCGAGAGCCGTTTCGATGGAAGTATCGGATTCTGCGTTTGGCGGATTGACAAGCTGGTCCACCACGGACCCCTATAACGACAAATTGATGTCCCTATCCGTGAACAAATCATGCCTTGAGGTTCGAATTTCAAATTAAATTTCCCTCATGTTGGGATCGAGCAGAAATTCGGGACGAAGCGGAAGGTTTTCCAAATGACGCGCGACTACTTGCTTTACGACGTGTTTACGACCGAGCGGCTGGCAGGGAATCCGCTCGCCGTGGTGCTCGACAGCCAGGGGCTGGACACGGCTGCCATGCAAGCGATCGCGCGCGAATTCAACCTGTCCGAGACGGTGTTCGTGCTGCCGCCCGAAAATCCCAAGCACCGCAACCGTATCCGCATCTTCACGCCCGACTATGAGATGCCGTTCGCGGGCCATCCGACCGTTGGGTCGGCTATCGCGCTTGCGGAGCAGGCTGGCGAAGCGACTGGCATCTTTGTGCTGGAGGAAAATATCGGCCCCGTGCGTTGCGCGGTCAGCAAGCATGATGGCGCCACCTTCGCCGAATTCGACCTGGCGAAACTGCCTGAGCGGCTGGAACTCGCCGCCGAACCGGAAATGATCGGCGCAGCCCTTGGCCTTGGCCCGCACGAGCTCGGCTTCGAGAATCACCGCGTCTCCTTCTGGTCGGCCGGCGTGCCCTATGTCACCATTCCGGTTGCCGGCCTCGAAGCGGCCGCAAAAGTCAGGCTGGACAACCAGGCATGGTCCGAGCTCGCGCCGCGCAAGAGCGAATGGGCCTTCGCCAGCCCATACGTCTATTGCCGCGAGACGGTGCATCACGACAGCGCCTTCCATGTGCGCATGATCGTGCCTGGCAATCACTCCTACGAAGATCCGGCGACTGGCTCCGCGGCGGCGGCCTTTGCCGGCGCCATTATGCATTTCGACGGTCCAACGGACGGGATCTCGCAGCTTTGGATCGAGCAGGGGCTGGAGATGGGCAGACCCTCGCGCATCCGGCTCGAGCTCAACGTCGACGGCGGAAAACTGGCCTCCGCGCGTATCGGAGGCCATGCGATCAAAGTGGCGGAAGGCCAGCTTTTTGTGTGACACCTGCGGCAATTCGGCGATTTGTCGGGAAATGATCCGGCAGGGCTGGACATCGCTCAAACCGGCGGCTATATGCGCCGCCGACGCTGGATTTCCCAGCGGTGTGGGTGTGTAGCTCAGTTGGTAGAGCAGCTGACTCTTAATCAGCGGGTCCACAGTTCGATCCTGTGCACACCCACCAAAGTCTTCTCATAAAACGGGCAAACAAGCGAGACGGGCACCAGTCCTACTGGCTGTCCTGTTCAAGCTGGCCTTGAACTTGACCTTCATCGTGATCTGGCCGGTCACCGTAACCTGCGATCCGCCATAACCGCCGACATTGCGGTCCCGGGCATTGACGTTAGTTGTCATGCCAGTGATTTCGCAAGTGTCGGCGACAGTCTCGACCACCATGGCGCAACTGACGGCCGCGACCTTGTAGAAAGACCGAAGTGCGGCCTGCTGCTGGGCGGCTGCGTCTTCGTCGTCCTTGACCGGAAGGGTCATCGAAATCGACGATTGGATTCTGGCAGATCCGTCTTCGCCGGGGCGCAGCGGGCGAACATATTGGTCTTGGGCAAGGGCCGGCAGTGCCATCCCAGCAAGAAACGTAACAAATATTTAGGCCTTCAAATACATCATTCGATCTCCCGGAGACATCTCTGTCGCACGAAACAATCAAGACGACGTTATTTCCTCATTTCAACAGCGTTGAAATTTTGAAGGAAGATTATTTTTCCGAAACGCCAGCCTCGGCGAAGCTCGCCATCCTCGTATGACACTCGAGCGCCGAACGGACGATGTTGACGGCAAGGCAGGCGCCGGAGCCTTCGCCGAGCCGCATGCCGAGGTCGAGCAGCGGCGGCAGGCCCAGCGCTTCGAGCAGGCGGCGATGACCGGCTTCGGCCGAGACATGGGCGGCGACGGTGTGCGCCAGCCCGGTCGGGTGCAGCCTTGCCAGCGGCGCGACGGCGGCGGTGCAGACGAAGCCGTCGAGCAACACCGGCACGTTGTTCTTGCGCGCGGCGAGCGTGGCGCCGAAGATCGCCGCAAGCTCGCGTCCGCCAAGCGCTGCGGCGATCTTCAGCGGGTCGGAAAGCGAATCGGCATGGCGCTTCAGGCCCGCCTCTATGGCGGTGATCTTGCGGATCAATCCGGCATCATCGACGCCGGTGCCGCGGCCGGTCCATTTTTCCGCGCCGCCGCCGAAAAGAGCGGCCGAGATCGCTGCTGCCGGCGTGGTGTTGCCGATGCCCATCTCGCCGAAACAGACGAGGTCGAGATCGTTGGTCACGGCGTCGTAGCCGGCCGAGACCGCGGCGAGGAAGGTCTGCTCGTCCATGGCCGGCGCTTGCGTGAAATCGCCGGTCGGGTGGTCGAGATCGAGCGGGATGACGTCGAGCCTGGCGCCGGCGACGCGGGCGATCTGGTTGATCGCAGCGCCGCCGCCGGCGAAGTTCGCCACCATCTGCACAGTGACTTCCGAAGGATAGGCCGACACGCCCTGCGCGGTGACGCCGTGATTGCCGGCAAACACGAAGACCTTGACCGCATCGAGCTTCGGCATGTCGCGGCCCTGCCAGCGGGCCAACCACGCGGCGATCGTTTCCAGACGGCCGAGACTGCCCTGCGGCTTGGTCAACGTGTCCTGGCGACGGGCAACGGCGGCGGCGGCCGGATCGCTGCCGCCGGACAGATCGAGGCAGGCGGCGCGAAGGTCTTCGAGCGATTTGAACGAAGTTGTTTGGGGGGACATGAGGGCAAGGTCTCCGAAAGAGAATCAGGAAAGGCAAACGGAAGCGACAAGCAGCACGGCGATCTCGCCGAGCTGCTGCAGCGCGCCGATCGTGTCGCCGGTCTGGCCGCCGATCTGGCTGAGGCAGAGCGCACGAAAGGCGGCAAACACCAGGCTAAGCAGGACGACCGCGGCAATTGCGCCGCCGAGGCCGAGCGCCAACAGCGCCACGGCTCCGAGCGCGGCGCCAACGACGGCGGTTTCGGCAGTGACCGAGCCCGCGTCGGCCGACAGCCCATCGGGGCGCGCCGGCGGCAGAAGGTGCATGAAGGTGCCGAACAGGCCGCGCGAGGCGGCGTGCGCTGCCAAAAGCGCCAGGAAGATGTGGCCAGGGCCGGCCAGTTCCGAAAGCGCGCTCCAGCGGATGAGCAGCGACATGCCGAGCGCCGCGGCGCCATAGGCGCCGATGCGGCTGTCGCGCATGATCTCCAGCTTCTTCTCGCGCGTCCGGCCGCCGCCGAGTCCATCGGCGATATCGGAGAGCCCGTCCTCGTGCAGGCAGCCGGTGACAAGCATCGTCGCTGCAAGCGCGAGCGCCGCAGCCGGACCGGCGGCAAGGCCCAGGGCGCCAACGATGGCGTAGACAAGCGCGCCGATGACGGCGATGGCGAGACCGGCAAAGGGTGCCGCCCAGATCGCTTCGGCTAGGCTGCGGCCGCCGAAATCGCTCGACGGCAGCCTCAGCCGCGTCAAGAAGACAAGGCTGAGGCCTATGTCGTCGAGCAATCGCCGAGGCTCGGAAAGGCCGCCGCTCATGCGCCCCTCGCAATGGCATGGAAGAAAGTGCCGCTGACATGGCCGCGCCGGTAACCCGACGCGCCCAGCGGATTGCCCTGGCCGTCGGCGAGGTCCGCCAGCGGCTCGTCATTGCCTGTGGCGGCGATCTGCGCATAGTGGAACTCATGGCCGCGGATGAGCATGCCTTCGCTGCCAAGCGGACACCCGGCGCGCAGCCGCGCCTCGCGATAGCCGAGGTTCATCTTGCGCCTGGCGAAGCTGGTCGAATGGCCAAGCAGGCCAAGCATTTTATGGCTCTCGCCGTCCGCATCCTCCAGCACCTCGCCCAGCACCATGAAGCCGCCGCACTCGCCATGCACTGGCTTGGTCGCGGCGAAACGGGCCATTCCCGCACGGAAGTTGCCAGCGGCCGCAAGCTTGCCGGCATGCAGTTCTGGATAACCGCCTGGCAGCCAGCAGACATCGCAATCTTGGCTCGGCGCTTCGTCGGCAAGCGGTGAGAAGGGCACGATCTCGGCGCCAGCGTTTCGCCAGTATGAGGCGACATGCGGGTAGAGGAAGGTGAAGGCGGCGTCCTCGGCCAGTGCAATGCGCTGGCTTGGCGGCTGTAACGCCTCGCCGAAGTCGCCGGCCGTGGGTTCGAGCGGGCTCGCCAGCGCGAGAATGGCGTCGATATCGAGCGACTTCTCGACCATGTCGGCAAGCCGGTCGAGATGCGCCATGAGGTTCTCGTGCTCCCCTGCTTGCACGAGGCCGAGATGCCGCTCCGGCAGGTTGAGCGTCGGATCGCGCATGATGGCGCCGACCACCGGCAGGCCGATGGCCTCGATCGCGTCGCCCGCCAGCCGGCGATGGCGCTCGCTGCCGAGGCGGTTGAGCACGACGCCGGCCATGCGCACATCCGGATCGTAGGTGGCAAAACCCTTGGCGACGGCGGCGGCCGTGGTCGACTGACCGGAAACGTCGAGCACCAGAAGCACCGGCAGGCCATAGAGCCGGGCGAGATCGGCGGCCGAACCCGAACGGCCTTCCGGCGCGGGAATGCCGTCGAAAAGGCCCATCGCGCTTTCGAGAATCACGTACTCGGCACCACACGCTGCCTGGTTCGCCAGCGCGTTGAGCAGGGAAGGCGGCATCGCCCAGCTGTCGAGATTGACGCCGGAGAGGCCGGTGGCGGCGGTATGGAAGCCGGGATCGATATAGTCCGGTCCGGACTTCGCGCCGCGCACCTTCAGCCCGCGCCGGGCAAGCGCGCGCAACAGGCCTATGGTGACGCTGGTCTTGCCCGAGCCGGAGCGCGGCGCGCCGATGATGATCGCGCGCGCAGTCATGCCCCGCCCGCCAGTGCCGCGCGCATGGCGACGATACCGCCGACGACGATCAGCGCCGGGGAGGCGAGCCCGGCGGCAGCGGCCTCCTCGGCGATTGTGGCGAGCGTGGCGACAACGATGCGCTCCTGCGGCGTGGTCGCTGCGACGATCACGGCGGCAGGCGTCGACGGCGCGAGGCCACCGCTGAGCAGCTTTGCCGCTATCACCGGCAGATTGGCCATGCCCATATAGATGACGACCGGCTGGCCGGTGCGCGCGATTGCGGCCCAGTCGATGTCGTCATCGGTGCCGGCGGCATGGCCCGTGGCAAGGATGACCGCCTTGTTGATGCCGCGCATGGTGGCAGGGATGGCGGTGGCGGCCAATGCGCTGAGACCGGAGGTGAGGCCGGAGAGCACCCGAAATGGTATGTTTTCCCGTGCCAGCGACAACGCCTCTTCGCCGCCGCGGCCGAAAATATAGGGATCGCCGCCCTTGAGCCGCACGACGCGGCAGCCCTCGCGCGCCAGCCGCACGAGCAGGGCGTTGATGTCGTCCTGCTTCATCGAGGGCTGGCCGCCGCGTTTACCGGCGTAGAAGAGCTCCGCGCCTGCAGCAACCGCGACGACATCGGGCGAGACCAGCGCGTCATAGACCAGCGCATCGCACTGCCCGAGTGCCGCCAGCACTTCGAGCGTCAGGCAGCCGGGATCGCCCGGGCCGGCGCCGGCCAGCCAGACATGGCCGGGCTCCAGCGCGCGCGGCTTGAAGTTCAGCCGCGCCAGCGCCTGCTCCACCGTTGCCCGTCCGTTTCTGTTGGTGCTGGCGTTCACAATCCGTCCCGTCCGCGAAAACGCCGCTGGTAGTGGGCGTCGTAAAGTGAGCTCTCGCCGAAATCCTGCGCGGCCAATGCGCTGCCGACGAAGATGATCGCCGTGCGCTCCATCGGATTTTGCGCAAGCTGCGCCTCGATCGTGCCCAGCGTGCCGGTCAGAATGCGCTCGTCCGACCAGGAAGCGCGGAAGACGACCGCCACTGGGCATTCTGCGCCGTAGAGCGGCGTGAGTTCGGCAACGATGCGGGCGATGGCATGGATGGCGAGATGGATGGCTAGAGTTGCACCGGTGCGGCCGAAGCCGGCAAGCGTCTCGCCGGGCGGCATTTTCGAGGCGCGGCCGGAGACGCGGGTCAGCACGAGGCTCTGCGCGAGCTCGGGAATGGTAAGCTCGCGCCGTAACGCCGCCGCCGCCGCCGCGAAGGAAGGCACGCCCGGCGTCAGCGTGTAGGGGATATCGCGCTTCTCGAGCCGCCGGATCTGCTCGGCCACTGCGCTCCACACCGAAAGGTCGCCGGAATGCAGGCGCGCGACGTCCTGGCCGGCTTCGTGGGCGGCAAGATATTCGGCCTCGATCTCGTCGAGCGACATCGGCGCGGTGTCGATCAGTTTTGTGCCGGGCGCGCAGTGTTCGAGCAGTTCCGGCGCGACGATCGAGCCGGCATAGAGGCAGATCGGACAGGAGGCCAGCAGGCGGCTGCCGCGCAAGGTGATGAGGTCGGCAGCACCAGGGCCGGCGCCGATGAAATGGACGGTCATTTTGGGCCTCCACCAAGGGCGATGGCACAGGTTACAGGACCAAGTACCGTACGTGGTCCAAGCAGTTTCGCCTCTTTGCCGGCCGCGGCCAGGGCCGACGCTTCCGAAACCGACGGCGTGCCGGCGTGAGCCTGCGACCATTCGGATTGGCTGATCGTGCCGGATGAGACGGTTTGCAAGGCGTCGTCGGAGACGACGAGCACGGGCAGGTCGAGGTCGCGACCGGCAAGAAAGATCGCTTGCTCGTCGCGTTTCATTTCGCCCGTTGCCAGCGCTGAAAGCGCGGTCTTTGGCAACCCATGCGCTTCGAGCGCGGTCTCGATCGCGGCGCGCACGTCGCGCGCCATCACACCCTTCCGGCAGCCGATACCCGCGACCATCATGGCTTTACCCAGCTCCATTGCATGACCGGCATGGCCGGACGCCAGGCCTGCATGGATCCGACCGGCGCCGCACGCGAGAGGGCGATGCGCAGAAGGTCGCCGCCGCGCCTGGTATGCTGGTCAAGCAGCAGCGCCTCCATTTCCAGCGTCACAGCATTGGCGACCAACCGGCCGCCGGCGCGCAGCGACTTGATCGCTGTCTGCAGCACGCCGGCATCGCTGCCGCCGCCGCCGATGAAGATGGCGTCTGGTGTCGCCAGTGTTGCCAGCGCTTTCGGCGCCGAGCCTTCGATAACGACGAGACCGGGCACGCCGCAATGCGCGGCGTTGCGATGGATGCGGGCGGCGCGCTCGCTGTCGGCTTCGATGGCAATCGCCCGCATCGAAGGGTGAGCCCGCATCCATTCGATGCCGATCGAGCCGGAGCCGGCACCGATGTCCCAGAGC
>NZ_RZST01000248.1:0-9106 GCF_003997575.1 Mesorhizobium sp. M1A.F.Ca.IN.022.07.1.1 | reverse complement strand
GCCCTATGTGCGCCTGGTCGGCGACAGCTGGCCGCTGCCTTTGAAGCGCGCTTTCTTCGAGTATCACGCGCTGACGAGGCAACAGCGCCGAGCGCCAGGCTCGGTGCCGGCGATCTATTATTTCGACGAGGACCAGGCGCTTATTGTCATGGAGTATCTGGCGCCGCCCTACATTATCCTGCGTCGCGCGCTGATCGACGGCCGCGAGCTGCCGAACATTGCGCGCGACATCGGCCTGTTCATGGCCCGCACGCTGTTCCGCGGCTCGGACCTCTCAATGCCGACAAAAGAGCGCAAGGCCGATCTCGCGCTGTTCGCCGACAATGTCGAGCTCTGCGACATCACCGAGAACCTGGTGTTCTCCGATCCCTATTTCGACGCCGAGATGAACCGGCACACCAGCCCGCAGCTCGACCGCCTGGTGGCCGAATTGCGCGCCGACCGCGACCTCAAGGTCGAGGCGCAGCGGCTGAAGCACCTATTCGCCGCCAATGCCGAAACACTGCTGCATGGCGACCTGCATTCCGGTTCGATCATGGTGACCGACACCGAGACCCGGATGATCGATCCGGAATTCGCCTTCTACGGCCCGATCGCCTTCGACGTCGGCATGCTGCTCGCCAATTTCTGGATGGCCTTCTTCTCGCAGCGGGGCCATGAGCAGAAAGGTAGCCGGGATTCGATGCGCGCCTACCTGCTTAAGGTCACGGCCGAGAGCTGGGCGGTGTTCCGCGCCGAGTTTTCGCATTTGTGGCGAACCGAGCGCACCGGCATCCTCTACCAGAAGAGCCTGTTCGAGGATCAGGGCGACCTGCTCGGTTCCGAACAGGCGCTCGACCACATGCTTTCCGGCATCTGGACCGACCTGCTCGGCTTCGCCGGCATCGAGGTGCACCGACGTATCCTCGGTCTCGCCCACAATGCCGATTTCGAGACCATTGCCGACGCAGACCTTCGCGCCAAATGTGAAGCAAAGGCGCTGCGCTTCGGCCGCCACATCGCCGTGAACCGGCGTCAGATCCACAGCATCGACGAGGTCAACGCATTGGCCGCGCTGGTCGAACAGGAGAAGAGCCTTTGAACGTCGGCGAACGCCACTATCGTACAATTTGGCTCAGCGACGACAAACGCTCGGTCGAGATCATCGACCAGCGCTGGCTGCCGCATGAGTTTCGCGTCGAGACGATCGGAACGGTTCCCGGCATCGCCACCGCGATCCGCGACATGTGGGTGCGCGGCGCGCCGCTGATCGGCGTCACCGCCGCCTACGGCGTCGCCATCCAGATGACCGACGATCCCTCGGACGAAGCGCTCGACGCGGCGTGGGAGACGCTGCACAAAACGCGACCGACGGCGATCAACCTGCGCTGGGCGCTGGACGAGATGCGGCGTTTTCTGAAGCCGCTGGCGCCGGGAGAGCGCGCCGAGGCCGCCTACCGGCGCGCCGCCGAGATCGCAGACGAGGATGTCGGGCTCAATCGCGCCATCGGCGAGAACGGGCTTGCCATCATCAAGGAGATCGCGGCGAAAAAGAAGCCTGGCGAGGCGGTCAACATTCTCACCCATTGCAATGCCGGTTGGCTGGCGACGGTCGACTACGGCACCGCCACGGCGCCAATCTATCTGGCGACGGAAGCCGGCATTCCGGTCCACGTCTATGTCGACGAGACCAGGCCGCGCAACCAGGGCGCCCAGCTGACCGCCTGGGAAATGGCCGGCCACGGCGTGCCGCACACGCTGATCGTCGATAACGCCGGCGGGCATCTGATGCAGCATGGCGACATCGACATGGTGATCGTCGGCACCGACCGCACGACGGCCAATGGCGACGTCTGCAACAAGATCGGCACCTATCTCAAGGCTTTAGCCGCCGCCGACAACGACGTCCCTTTCTATGTCGCGCTCCCCTCGCCCACCATCGACTGGACGGTCGCCGACGGGCTTGCGGAAATCCCGATCGAGGAGCGCGCGAGTGACGAGGTTTCGCTGGTGTGGGGTAGGACGGCCGACGGCAAGGTCGCGCAGGTGCGCGTCTCGCCCGACGCAACGCCGGCGGCAAACCCCGCCTTCGACGTGACGCCGGCTCGGCTGGTGACAGGGCTGATCACCGAGCGCGGCGTGGCGAAGGCTTCGCGCGAGGCGCTGAAGGCAATGTTTCCCGAGCGCAGCTAATCTTCGCCCGGTGCTCTCGGCCGTGCTCACGCCGCACAACTATCATGAGAGCGCCGAGCACCGCCGCTTCTCCCACGAGCATTTTTTGGTGAAGGGCAAGGAAGCGGCGAAGGCCTGCGTCGAAATCCTTGCCGCGCGCGAGCGGATCGCCGCTTAGGCTCGACTCGGGCCGGATTTCAGCCCTGCAACAAGAATTGCGGCCGAAAGGGCTTCAAAAGGTTGCGGTAGGTCAGAAATCCGGCCAGAAGCAACGGGGCCGCCCGCCCGGGCCGGCCTTTTCAAACACGGGCTCGAACCAGATACGGGAGACTATTCGTTGGCTCGCATCACACTGAGACAATTGCTCGACCATGCCGCCGAACAAGGCTATGGCGTGCCTGCCTTCAACATGAACAACATGGAACAGGGCCTCGCCATCATGGAGGCGGCCGAGGAGACCAAGTCGCCGGTCATCCTCCAGGCGAGCCGCGGGGCGCGCGCCTACGCCAACGATGTGGTGCTGGCCAAGCTGATCGACGCGCTGGTCGAGATTCACCCCGACATTCCGGTCTGCATGCATCTCGACCACGGCAACAACGAAGCGACCTGCGTCACCGCGATCCAGTACGGCTTCACCTCGGTGATGATGGACGGTTCGCTGAAGGAAGACGGCAAGTCGCCGGCCGACTACGCCTATAATTCAGGCATCACGCGCCGCGTCGTCGATATGGCGCATTGGGGCGGTGTCTCGGTGGAAGGCGAGATCGGCGTGCTCGGCTCGCTGGAGAGCGGCGGCGGCGAGCAGGAGGACGGCCACGGCGTCGAAGGCGCCATCAGCCACGATCAGTTGCTTACAGACCCGGTGCAAGCCGAGCAGTTCGTGCGCGACACCCATGTCGATGCGCTGGCGGTGGCCATGGGCACCAGCCACGGCGCCTACAAATTCTCGCGCAAGCCGGATGGCGCGGTGCTGGCGATGAACGTGATCGAGGAGATCCATCGCCGCCTGCCCAACATGCATCTGGTCATGCACGGCTCGTCATCGGTGCCGGAGGAGCTGCAGGAGATCATCAACAAATATGGCGGCCAGATGAAGCCGACCTGGGGCGTGCCGGTGGAAGAGATCCAGCGCGGCATCAAGCACGGCGTGCGCAAGATCAACATCGACACCGACAACCGCATGGCGCTGACCGGCGCGATCCGCAAAGTGCTGACCGAGAACCCTTCCGAGTTCGATCCGCGCAAATATCTGACGCCGGCCATGGCGGCGATGAAGAAGCTCTGCAAGGAACGCTTCGAGCAGTTCGGCACAGCCGGCAACGCGCCGAAGATCAAGCCGATCCCGTTGTCGGAAATGGCCAAGCGTTACAAGGCCGGCAGCCTTGACCCGAAGTTCGGCTGAGCCACCTCCTCCCGCGACCGGGTTCCAGCCGGTCGCGGGAGCACGCCCGCCCTCCCACGGCACCAGTCCCGCGGAACCTCACGTCATCGGCATTGGCCAAGGAACCATCCATGGCCGAGCTTAGTTGAACTGTCCTGACGCAATGGAGGGTGCGCCGACCGGCGTCGCCGACGGGAAATGCTCGAGCCGCTCTGCTGCGACATGCCGCTTCATCCGACATGGCCGGATCTCGTTGCGCGGCTGTTGCTGACGCTGGTCGCGGGCTTCCTCATCGGCTTGAATCGCGAAGCGCGCGGCCATTCCGCCGGCCTGCGGACGACCATCCTGGTCGGCCTCGCGGCGTGCGTCGCCATGGTCCAGGCCAACATGCTGCTCGACGTTGCCGGTAAGGGACCGGACTCATTCGTGCGCATGGATGTGCTGCGCTTTGCGCTCGGCGTGCTCACCGGCGTCGGCTTCATCGGCGGCGGCGCCATCCTCAGACGCGGCGATCTCGTCACCGGGGTGACCACCGCCGCCACCATGTGGATCATGACGATGATCGGGCTGGCCTTCGGCGGCGGCCAGTTCGGCCTCGGCGCGATTGCTACAGTATTGACGCTGGTGACGCTGCAGGCCCTGAAATGGGTCGACCTCAAGATCCCGCGCGACCATAAGGCGATCCTTGCGGTCGCATGGCCGAAGACAGCCCCGCCCGACCTCCAGGAGATCGTACGGCCGCTCGGATACGATGCCCGCTTCGTTGGCATGGAGCACGACGCCGACCGCGACCGCTTCGTGTTTTCCTTCCAAGTCAAATGGCGGCAGCCAGATGCAGTCGAGCCGTCAACTGAGGTGCTGGCGCTGGTCGGCCTACACTGCGAGATCGAGCGGTTTGAATTGATCAGCGAGAAAGCGCCCTGATCAGCGTCAGAAGGGTGGCGAACCTATTCGGCTGCGCTTGGCGTTTCCGAATCCGGGCGAACAAGCTTGATGTCCGCTCCCGCCGCCCAGGCGCCGATGTCCTCCCGGCGCAGCGCCGCCGCCATCATGTCGGGAAAGTGGTCCGGCGTGCAGGCGAAGACCGGGACGCCCAACGCCGCGACCGAGCCGGCCATGGAGGAGTCGTAGCCGGGACGGCCCTGGTCGGTGAGCGCCAGGAGCACAACGACATTGACGCCCGACCGCACCAGCGCAGCCAGCCGACGAAGCAGTTCCTGACCGTTGCCGCCTTCGTAGAGGTCTGTGATGAGGACGAAATGCGCCTTGGTCGGCCGCTCGATGCGCTCGGCGCAATAAGCGACCGCCTGGTTGATGTCGGTTCCGCCGCCGAGCTGGACGCCGAACAGCACCTCGACCGGATCGCTGAGCTCGTCGGTCAGATCGACGATCGCGGTGTCAAAGCAGACCAGCTTGGTGCGCACGACCGGCAAGGAGGCCATCACGGCCGCGAAGATCGAGACGTAGATGACCGAACTTGCCATCGAGCCGGACTGATCGACGCAGAGCGTCACTTCGTCGAGGTCGACCAGCCGACGCTGGCGGCGCATGAAGCCGACGAGCTTTTCCGGCACCACGGTCTTGTGGTCTGGCTGGTAGTGGCGAAGGTTCGCCGCGATAGTGCGCGGCCAGTCGATGTCGCGCTGCCGCGGCCTGTTGGTGCGCCTTGAACGGTCGAGCGCGCCGCGGATCGCCTCGGCGGTTTTCTGCTCGAGACGCTGCATCAGCTTGGCGACGATGTCGGAAATGATCGAGCGGGCAATGTCCTTGGTCTTTTCCGGCATCGCCGAGCGCAACGAGACCAGATCGGCAACGAGATTGACGTCGGCCTCGATCGCCTTGAGGAATTCCGGCTCCATCAGCATCTGCTTCAGGTTCAGGCGCTCGAAGGCGTCCTTCTGCACGACCTGGACCACCTGCTCGGGGAAGAAAGAGCGGATATCGCCCATCCATTGCGCGACGCGCGGCGCCGAACGGCCAAGCCCGCCGCGCCGCTTGCGCGGATCGCCGGCGTCGCCGCTGCCGTCGCCGTAGAGCGCATCGAGGGCTGCCGAAAGCCGCCGGTCCTCCTGCGACAGCGCCGAGGAGGACTCATCGTCGGCGCCGATCGCCAGGCGCCAACGGCGCTCCCGCGTCCCTTCGATCGGATGAAGATCGGGTCCGACCGTTTCATCATCCATGGTTGGGCTCCCCCGTAAGCAGCTTGCCGAGGAGACCAAAATGCCGGCGCCAGGCCTCGCCGCCATCGGGTGCCGGCGTCAGTCCGGCGGGCAGGCTCGCCCTGCGGCCGAGCACGGCCTCGATCAGGCGGCGGCGCTCCATGCTGTCGAGATTGGAAAATACGCGGCGCAGCAAAGGCAGATGCGCAACGAAGGCGTCCTCGTCGAGCGATGCCAGCCAGGAATCGACAGCGCCGCGCAGCCCCTCGTCATAGATCAGCCTCTGGCCGGCGCCGCTGAAGAAGCCTTCGAAAAAGGCGGCGGCATCGATGACCGGCGTTCCGGGCGACAGCCGCTTTGCCAAAAGGCCGGCCGTGGCCTCGGCCGAGAGGTGCCCGGCCTCGTAGAGCAGATGTGCGGCGCAGCCAGCAACGAGCGCCGTCGAGCGCGATGAATCGAGCACGGCCGCAAGGCCGTTCCGCCAGGCATCCAGGACATGCTCGTCCGGTTCGACCAGCCTGATCGCCTCGTCGGCCTTGCTCAGCGCCGCCATCAGCGCTGCGGCGGCCTGCGCGTCGAGATCGCGCGCGGCGTAAGGCAGCGCGATCGCGCCTTCGATGACCAACCGCTCCAAGAGGCCGGCAAGGCGCTGCGTCTCGGTTTTGCGCGCTTCGCCATAGCGGATGATGTCGGCAAGTGGGGGCACCGACGCAAGGAGCTCCAGGCATTCGCTGCTATGCGCCGCCTTCTCCTCGAGCGCGGCGAGGCCGGCCGCGGACGCCTCGCTCAAGGCGGCGGTGATCGCGCTTTGCACCAGCGTGGCCAGAGCATCGAGCGTCGAAGCGGCGCCGATCATCTGGACAAGCCGTCCGTTGGCGGCCTTCTCGATGGTCGGTCCGTAAATCAGGTTTTCGACCAGGCGCACGGCGTATTCCGGCTGCCAGGCCAGCAGCCAGCGCTCGCGGAACGTGCCGCGGCTGCGGCCGACATCCGTCAGCCTGCCCCAGTTCACGCCGAGCACGTTCAGCCGGTGCAGAAGCGTCGACCGAAAGAGACCGCTCTCGCTGCGCAGGTCGATGGAGAGCTCGCGCTCCAGTGCTTCAGGCTTGAGCCGCGCGGCCTTCTGGTTGCGCTGCAAATCATCGATCAGCGGCGCGAGCGGCGTGTCGGCTGGAATCTCGCCGACATCGGCGCCGAGCAGCAGCTCGGCCTCGACCATCTTCCACAGCAAGGCCTCGCCGTTGAAGAGCGCCGCGATCGAGGCCTCACGCAGTTCCTCGAAACCCGGTTTCGGGCGCTCGCGTATGGCGGCAAGCGCCCGCGCCAGACGCTCCGCCTCGATCAGCGAGGCGGTCGAAATTATATGGCCCTTGGCCCTGAGAACCGAAGCGATCCGCGCGAGCCACAGCACCGAAGCGTCATCCTGCCCGCGCGTCTGCCACAGGTGCTTGCTCCAGCCCGGCGCGACGACACCGGCGCCATAGTCATAACCCAGCGCCAGCCGCGGTCCGGTCCATGGCGCGAAGGTCATCGTGGTCTTGCGCCGGCCGATGCCCTTGAGCAGTGCCTGGTCGCTCTTTTGCGTATGCGCAGCTTGCAGGGCGGGCACATGCCACGCGCCGCAGACGACGGCCAGCGGCCCGTCGATTTCTTTGCGCGCAGCGGCGATCTCCAGCCGCATATGCGCCTCGCGCATGGCCTCGAATTTGCCAATGGACGTCTCGCCGTCGCGCAGCGTCGTCATCGCGTCGGCGATGGCAGCAAAGATCGGCCCGGGTGCGGGATTCTGCTCAATGATATCGGACCACCAGCTTTCGCCGTCCTCATAGCCGGCGGCGCGCGCTAAAGTGCCGATCGGATCAAGGATCCGTGAGCTTGCTTCGCTCTGCTCTTCGGTGGCCTCCGGTTCGTCCGCATCGGCGTCGGTCGAACCCTCGGGCCCGTGCTCGGCAAGCCGCGCGGCGGACGGCAAGTCGATGAAACGCAGCGCCGCCTTGTTGGCGACAGCCCACAGCGCCGCCTGATATTCGGGAGAGAATTCGGCGAAGGGCCAGAAGCGCGTCGCGGCGGGATCGTCCTCGGGGTAGCAAAGCAGTGCCACCGGCGGCTTCATGTCCGGGCTGGCAAGCAGGGGCAGCAAGGGCGAGGCATCCACCGGCCCCTCGATCAGCACGGCGGCCGGCTGCAATTCCTGCAACGCTCTAACCAGGCTCGCGGCGGAGCCCGGCCCATGATGGCGAATGCCGAAATAGCTGATGCCGCCTTGCGTCATGGCTCAGATGGCCGCGTTGAGCGCCGCGTAATAACCGGCGTAGTCCGGCCGCTTCTTCAGCACCGTCTCCAAATATTCCTCAAGCACGACCTTGTCCTGGACCGGGTCCTTGACGATGGCGCCGACCAGGCTTGGCGCCAGGCCTTCGGCGTGGAGCTTGCCGCCGTCGAACCAGGCCGCCTGGCTGAGGCCGCTGATCATCGTGGCGATCGCCTCGGCGGTGGAGAGCGAGCCCGACGGCGTCTTCAGCGTCACCTTGCCGTCGGCGGTCGCGCCGGAGCGCAGCTCGCGGAAGATGGTCAGCACGCGCGCGATCTCCTCGCCGACATTTTTCGGCACCGGCAGGTCCAGTCCGCCGGCCATCTCGCCGACGCGCCGGGACACGATCGAGACCTCTTCCGCCATGTCCTCCGGCAGCGGCAGCACCACGACATTGAAACGGCGCTTCAGCGCCGAGGAGAGTTCGTTGACGCCCTTGTCGCGATTGTTCGCGGTGGCGATGATGTTGAAACCGCGCTGCGCGTAAATCGAGGTGTTCAGCTCCGGCACCGGCATCATTTTTTCGGACAGCACGGTGATCAGCGTGTCCTGCACGTCGGAGCCCATTCGCGTCAGTTCCTCCAGGCGGCAGAGCTTGCCTTCCTGCATGGCGCGGTAGAGCGGCGTCGGCACCAGCGCCTCCTGGCTCGGCCCCTTCGCCAAGAGCTGCGCATAGTTCCAGCCGTAGCGGATCTGATTCTCATCGGTGCCGGCCGTGCATTGCACGATCAGCGTCGAGTTTCCCATGATGGCGCCGGCGAGATGTTCCGAGACCCAGGATTTTGCCGTTCCCGGCACGCCGAGCAGGAGCAGCGCCCGGTCGGTCGCGAGCGTCGCCACCGCGGTTTCCATCAATTGCCGACGTCCGACATATTTCGGGGTGATAAGCGTGCCGTCGCCCGCCTTGCCACCCATCAGGTAAGTGAGGACGGCCTTGGGCGACAGGCTCCAGCCGGCAGGCTTCTGGCGGTCGTCGTCGCGCGCGAGCGCCTGCAGTTCGGAGGCATAGACCTGCTCGGCCGGAAGGCGGATGGCTGCGTTCATGCGATCTTCTCCGGGTTCATCATCTCTCGGATTGCGAAGGGTTTCCGGCCAGCGCTGCAT
>NZ_RZST01000247.1:0-9106 GCF_003997575.1 Mesorhizobium sp. M1A.F.Ca.IN.022.07.1.1 | reverse complement strand
CTCCCGACCCTTGTGCCGAACGCTGCCGCGCGGAGCGCCCCCCCTCCGCAGGCCCACCCTTGGCTCACATGCCGAGGGCGGGCCGTTCTTTTAGAACGCTAACGCAACCCTTACGGCTGTGCGAGATTGAATCAAATTCGAGTTTTGCGTTGGGGTTCGCATGCGTACGCCTGCCGGCAGAGCCCGGCTATCCTTTGTCAAGCCGCTGGAGCCTGTCCAGGTCGAAACACCGCCGGTCAGCGATGATTGGCTGCACGAGATCAAATTCGACGGCTATCGAACCCAGCTGACCCTCGACTGGGCTGGCGCGCGTGCCTTCTCTCGGAATGGGCACGATTGGTCGAAGCGATATTGGCCTATCGTCGCGGCGGCTGAGAAGCTTCCCGCCGAGTCCTTCATCATCGATGGCGAGATGATCGCGCCGGATCCGGACGGCCGGCCGAACTTCCAAGCGATGCACTCCCGCATGACATGGAATGCCGAACAACTCGCCTTCGTGGCCTTCGACCTGCTTTATCTCAATGGCGATCATATTCGTGCTCTGCCGCTGATCGAGCGCAAGGCGAGGCTCTGGAACCTGATCAAGCCGGCCAAGGGCATCATCCAGTATAGCGATCATGTCGAGGGCAACGGAGACGCCGTCTTCGAGGCCGTCGAGAAGATGGGGCTGGAGGGGATTGTCTCGAAGCGCCGCACCAGCTCCTATCGCAGTGGCCGGCAGGATTTCTGGGTTAAATGCAAGTGTTGGGACGTCGGCGACTTCGAACTGCTGGGCATCAAGCGAGAGCCTGGGAAGCCCGCTGCGGCGATCATGGCGCGCGGTGGCCGATATGCCGGCACGGCGGCTGTAACGCTTCCCAGGGGCCTCCGCGAGCGTCTGTGGCATCGTGTCCAGGAGGCCAGGGCCTCGAAGCCCGCGCAGCGTGTGCCGAGCGCCTTCGCCGATGATGTCGAGTGGGTGCGGCCTGGCATTACCGGCCGGGTGAAGTTCCTTCGCGGCGAGCACACGCTACGCCATGCGACCCTGCAGGACTTCGATGAAGGAAGCGGCGGCAATTAGCTTCTTCGTCAAGCCATTGCTAACTACATCACCGGGCATGGGTACTGGCTGGACATTCCAAGAGCTGATTGACGCGGGCATGTCCGTTACGGGCGGCTGCCTGGATTGCCATCGACATCAGAAGATCGATCTGCCGGCACTCCGCGACCGCTTCGGCGCTGATGCTCCGGCTATGGAGTGGGACTTGAGGCCGAGGATGAAATGCGCGGTCTGCGGCGGCAAGCGCATCACGCTGACCTATTCCCCGGACACCAGCCCGAAAGCCCTTCATCGCAAAAGAACGTAGCAGGCCAGCGCGGCCATGATGAAGCTTGCAGCCATCCCGACAATATCGCGCTGCCGGTAGCGCCAGACCGCGCTGGCGAACATCACAAGGCCGATTGCGGCCATGTAGAGGGGGACGAGCGATTTCAGAGTCAGAGCGCCTTGAAAGCTGTATAGCCTGCATCTGTAAGGATCAATGATTCAACGCTATCGGCATACTTCGGATGATCTGTCGTTTCCAAAAACCCCCGCGCCTTCAGCCGCTCCGTCGTGTCCGGGCCGCAGTTCTTGATCTTACTCCAGTGAACAAGGACGTTAGGGCCGTGTGCCCCAAGTTGGTGGAGCGCCGCTCGCTCGCGCTTTTGAAGCGGAGTGCCCGGAATCGAAGCTTTCCATTTTTCCTCAGCGGCCTTTCTCAACTCCATCATCTCAGCTTGGCCCATCGTGGCCGGGTCGAAGCCCAGCCGATCGTAGTACTCTTGGAGCGGATCCCCCTTTCGGCCCGAAGCGATAGGATAGCCGCCAGCGCCTGTCTTCGGCTCTTCGGGCTGTCGACGGTCCAGAATTGCGTCTATCCGGTTGAACGGCTCATCCTCTCCGTCGGCTGGCCATTCGTTGATATGAGCCTCGACCTCGGCGACGATCCATAGCTTGCGGGAGTGCCATATACGGGGAGGCGGTAAGGCCCCTTCGGCGACCATGACATCGATAGAGGATGTGCTTACACCGATCGCGATTGCCAGATCCGCTCGACCTAGAGACAGCCGAAATGGGGGGCGGTTCCCATACAATCCGGCTTTGGATTTGGTCATCGCTCTCTCCCATTGGTGATAGACTGGCGGCGCCCGCTCAAGACAGCCGAAGGCTATGACATGACCAGCGACCAAGAATCACGGCCAAACGTCTACACACCGCGCACCTTGGCGGTCGAGTGGGGATGCAGCGAGCACCACATTCGCAATCTCATCAATAGCGGTCAATTGCGGGCATGGCGATTAGGGGGAAAGCTCCTCCGGATCAACCGCCAAGACGCCCAAGAGTTCGAGAGCAGCAGGGCCGTCCGAGACCCGGTTGCGTCCTCGGAGGCCAGTCCTAACAAGAGGCCGGGGCGCCGCCCTCCAGCCGCTCGGCTCGATCGGTAGCGCGTGCCAAGCCACATACGCGGCCATTGTCCGCAGCCCGAGGAAAAGGGCGGGCTCATAGCTCCCCCTTTGGCCCAAAAAAGCCGGCGACCGATCATGCGGGTTGGGGTGACACTTCCGGCCGCCGGCTACGCTAGGCAACACCGGCATGAGATTCCCCTCCGAGCTTACGGGCAATCGGGAACGGCTCGCCATGGTCAACAGCCGGTTACTATCCACAGGTCACTTGAAAGCGAACCAAGATACGGCGGCTTCTGACTCGTCCGTCACCCGCACCCATTCCATCTCTTCGCGTTTTTCGTGGACCTCACGGCCGGTCCCTATCTTTGCGGCATCCAGTGGCGTTTTAGCGAGCACTATTCGATGATCTGTCACCACTTCACCGGCCATCGTCTCGACTATATAGGTTTTCATGCACTGCCCCCGTTTCGGTCACTAATGCAACGATGATCGCGGAGCCTTGTTCCGGCTAGGTGAACAGTTGGCCTGCAGCGTTCTTGTGAGCAAACCGGATTGATGATTGGATTGCTCTCAAAACAGCAGTTCGGTTCGGGGAACAAGATGGAAGGGGTAATTGAGTACGGCGACTACATCGTATTTGTCGACGAAAGTGGCGATCACAACCTCGAAATCGTGAACCCCGAATATCCTGTCTTTGTCTTGGCCCTTTGCGTGTTCCGCAAGGAAGATTACGTGAACATCGTCTGCCCAAGGGTGCAGCAATTTAAGCTCGCATGGTTCGGCCATGACGTTTGCATCCTGCACGAGCGCGAAATTCGGAAGGATCTGCCTCCCTTTGGATTCCTCAAAAGTCGAGCCATCAAAGAGGATTTCCTAACCCAGCTTACGGCCATCATCGCCGACACATCGATGACGATTATTCCGGCGGTCATCCGCAAGGACCATCATAAGCAGCGGTATTCCGACCCCGACAATCCCTATCACCTGGCTTTGCTTTTCTGCATGGAGCGGCTGGCGCTCTTCCTCAACGCGAACCAGCAAACCGGGAAGCTGACGCACATAATTTTCGAACAGCGCGGTGGCAAAGCCGGCGGAGGAGAGGAAGACCGCAAACTCGAACTGGAGTTCCGGCGAATTATGGACGGCAAACATTACTTAGCTCGCCGGGGATTTTCGAACATGGAGATGGAAATAATCCCCAAAGCGAGCAATTCGATTGGACTTCAGCTAGCCGATCTAGTGGCTCGACCGATCGGGCTGCGGTGCATGCGACCGCTGCAAGTGAACCGACCCTTTGATATAATCAGGACCAAGTTCATGGGAAGTGAGTTCTTCCCTCACAATGGCATGAAGGTGTTCCCATAAAAGCGAAAGGCCCCGGTAAACCGAGGCCAGACGCCGAACGAGCATCCCCATTCCATTTAGAACACATATAGCACAGTGGCGCTCGGGTTTCCATACCGTCGGAGCGGGCTGACGCACAGGGAAGATCGGGACCAACCGCACAGAAACCGTACAGAAATCTCCTGATGTTTTCGCTCTGTTCCGGCATTTTCAGCAGAGAAAACCGCGCAAAACGCGGGGATGCACATCATTGGTAATGTGGGGTCGTCGCTTAGGCGACAACGTACGGCGCGTGGTGGGCTGGGTCATTGCTTTGCCCTCAACCTGACACCAGGACTTCCGTGGTTCAAGAACTCGATGCCGGCCCCTTCGAGCGCGCGCTGCACGGCTTGAACATTCTGAGCCCGACCGGCGATCGGAGCTGCCCCGGCCGCCTCCATGCTCCGTATCGTATTCACATGGACGCCAGCCGCTTTTGCAGCTTCTTGTTGCTCCATCCCCACGAGCGCCCGCGCTGCTTTTAGTTGGTTGCCGGTAGTCAGCATTGCTATCCCTCTGTTTCAGAAAATGTGTACCACACACAGAAACAGGTTGACAATCGCCATTTCCCGTTTACGTTAATGGTACACAGCTTATTGTGTATGAAGCACAAAATGGAGAAGTGGAATGTCGAACACTCATGTTCGGGCAGCCGCAGAAGGCTTGCCCAATGTCAACCGCCGTAAGGCGCTTGCCCTTCTCTCCGGTGGCATAGCTGCTGCCGTGGTCACGCCGGCCGCTGCTTCTCCGCCGCCGGCATCCATCTTTCAGGACGTTCTGGCGGCCTGCCGGGCGGCAGAGGATCACTACGAGGTTTGCCAGGCGCGCGAAACGACGATCGCCGAAGCGCTCGGGAACAGCTTCTTTCCGACGTGGACGGCGCCGGGCGGCGCCTCCTCGATCTGGTCGCACAAGCCGACGGCCTTCCACACCTCCGCGAGCCTCGAGGCTGAGATAGCTCGTAAACATGCAGGGATCGAAGCGAGCTTCGCACAGGGTGGCATGAACAAGCCGGCCTATGAGCGGTGGAAGCGCGACCTTGAAGAACAAGGCGGCAAGGGACTGGCGGCTCTCCGAGAGCAGGAGGCGATCATCGAGGCCAGCGGATACCACGACGCTTACGATAAGTGCGACGAAGCCTTCTTTGAAGCCAGAGAAGCCTTCCGGGCCGTTATGGGTCTCCGGTGCGAAACGATAGAGGAGGTCCGCGCCAAGGCCGCCTGCCTAATCCGCGTTTACCAGGGATTGGGCCTGGAATTGGAAGTGGATGGGGACGCCTTCGTCGCCTGCATGACATCGCTCTGCGAGGAGGCGTGACCATGGGCGAGGTTGTTCAATTCGTCCCTCGGGCGCGGCCGAACGAACTGGCGGAAATCATCGCCTGGATCAAGCCGGCGTCGGACTGGCGAACAGGCCAAATGCAGATCGCCTTGGCCTATCACTTCTACATGACGGCCGACTATCGACGCATTCTGGCCTCCGGCGCCCATGGGAAGGAAAGCACGGAAGCGTTGGCAAGCTCGGCCGCGACGAAGAGGGCCTTCAATGTCTGGCGAGTCGAGTGCCTGAAACAGATATTCATTCCCGCCGATTGCGTTCGTCACCTTCGCTGGAAACAAGCCTGGCTGCGGCAGCATGGCGGCAGCACACCAGAGACGGCGCTAGCGCTCGCTCGCGACGAAGCTGCGCTGGCGGATCGTCTACAGGCCGTCGCGCGCCAGCAGGCCGGCCGCAAGGCAAGCCGAAAGGCGGTACGGGCATGAACGCGACCCGGGACGAATGGGAGCGGAAAGGCTTTCCCTGTATCGTCGGAGCCGACGGTGACGATGGCTGACGGAACCTTAACCCCGCTGTTTCCAAAGCTTGCGAAAAGGTGGACAGGAGAATGGACCGTTCAAGGTCGGCTTTTGCCTAACAAATTGAAAATATTGAGAAAACAGCGGGAAACTGGTGCCGCTTGCGTGACTCGAACACGCGACCCCATCATTACGAATGATGTGCTCTACCAACTGAGCTAAAGCGGCCCGGGAAGCCGCTGGGCTTCCAAGATGCGCCGGTTGATAGACTCAACCGCCAGCTAATTCAAGATGGCTGGCGGCGAAATCCTGCGCTCATGCGCGGCAATTCCGTCGCTTGCCGCTGCGCGACAGCCTTAAGCCCCGCGCCAGCACGGCTTGCGGGCTCGCCGGCGGGAGGCTCCGATTTCGTTGCAGGCCGATCCGGCGGCGGCGACAAAAATGTTGATTCTTCAACAAAAAACGCCGAAATGGGCATTGGATGCGTCGGCAAGGCAGCCGCCCGCCCGTTGATTGACTGGTCGCCTGCGGCTAACGATCGATAACTGTGAGCGAACGCGCAGAGGGAGCTCGCTTGGACGCCATCGAGAAAGCGATCCGCAACGCCTTCGAGAAAGGCAATCCCGAGGACCGGGCGTTTCGCGAGAAGGTCTATCGCTCGGCCTTTGCCGCGCTCGATCGCGTGCTGCAGGCCAACCCGAACGTGACGGTGGAAGCCGCCATCAACCGCCGCAAGGCGGTGCAGGCCAAGATCACCGAGATCGAATCCGAATTCCTGCCGGCTGTCCAGGCCGTTCCTGACGTGACGCTTCCGCTGGACAGCGGTCCATTCGTCGGCAACGCCGCGCCGGGGCCGGCGGTCGACACGCCGAGCCAGTCTCCCGCGCCGCCGGTGGATGCCCCGCGGGGCCCCGACCAGGCGGCACCGTCGCCGTCGATCACCGTCGACGGTCCGGTGCAGCCCGACACATCGGATGCGCCGCGCTCGCGCGTGCTGCCCCGCGTGCCCGACATCATGCCGGACGAGGCGCTTCCGAACGCGCCGACGCTTGATGACTCCCCCGGAGCGTCCATCGGCAACGGCGCCGAAGTGGCGCCGGATCGCGATGAACGGCGTATCCGTGGCCGGCGCCTGCCGCTCACCGCCATCTTTGTCGCGGCGACTCTGCTGGCGGCTGCCGGCATCGGCCTCTATTTCGCCAAGCAGACCGGAGTCTTCAAGACGGCGGCTGAACTCAACACCGGTCCGCCAGAGCCGACCCCGACGCTGGAAGACGAAGACTCCTCGCAGCCAGCCGACACCGGTTCGCCGCAGAAGCCCGGCGAGGCGGATCAGTCGAAGAACTGGATCAACGTCTTCTCGCCCAGCGATCCGACCCATGTCAGCACACCGTCCGACGCCGCCGCAGATGTGATGAAGGACGACACCGGCCAGTTCCTGCGCGTCCGCTCGGGCGCATCCGGCTCGGCCATTGCCTTCGATGTCGGCCAGGGCGTGCTGGAAAAGCTCGCCGGCAAGCATGCCATGTTTGACATCATCGCCCGCTCGGAAGAAGGCAAGGAGACGCAGATCTCGGTCGACTGCAATTTCGGCGAGCTCGGCGATTGCGGCCGCAAGCGCTATGTCGTCGGCCACGAGCGCAACGAATACCTGTTCGACGTGCAGTTCCCGAACAAGCACCCGGGTGCGGCCGGCACCATCGCCGTCAACTCCGATTTCGACAAGCAGGGCAAGTCCGTCGACATCTACGAGATCCGCGTATCGATCGCGGAGTGACCTCGGCATCGGCAGCGAGGGGCTATCTCCAGGGATGCGACCGACCTCCCCTTGATGGGAAGGTCGGCGCGAAGCGCCGGGTGGGGTGAAGCGTCGGCAGATTTCTAGCTGTCGAGCAACGCCTGCAGCGTCTCGATCCGGTCGGCCTCGGCGGAGGGCTTGTCCCAGCGCAACCGTGAGATGCGCGGAAAGCGCATCGCGACGCCAGATTTATGGCGCGTCGAGCGGTTGAGCCCTTCGAAGGCCACTTCCAGCACCAGCCCATTCTTGCGATCGGCGCGCACCGAGCGCACCGGCCCGAACCGCTCGATCGTATGGTCGCGCACATATTTGTCGATTTGCCGCAGCTCCTCGTCGGTGAAGCCGAAATAGGCCTTGCCGACCGGCACCAGCTCTTCCGATCCCTCCGGGCCTGACCAGACCCCGAAAGTGTAGTCGGAATAGAAGCTCGATCGCTTGCCGTGGCCGCGCTGCGCATACATCAGCACCGCGTCGATCGTGTGCGGATCGCGCTTCCACTTGAACCAGGGGCCTTTCGGCCGGCCGGCAAGATAGGGCGAATCCCAGCGCTTCAGCATCACCCCTTCGATGATCGGATGCGGCGGCGCCTGGCGCAGCCGCTCCAGCGTCTCCCAATCCGAAAATTCGACCAGCGGCGAAAGGTCGAAGCGGCTGGCATCGAGCGTCTGGACGAAGGCTCCGAGCCGGGTGCGGCGCTCGGCGAAGGGGAGGCTGCGCAAATCCTCGCCGTTGATTTGCAGCGCGTCGTAGCAGCGCATGAAGGCCGGATATTGCTGCTGGATTTTTGGCGAGACGCTCTTGCGGTTCAGCCGCTGCTGCAGGTCGGAGAAGGTTCCGGTCGCCTCGCGCGGGTCGCCGACCAGCAATTCGCCGTCGAGCGCCGCCTCGAAATCCATCGTCGCGGCGAGGTCCGGGAAGGCGCCGGAAACATCGTCGCCGGTGCGCGAATACAGCCGGCGGATGCCGCCCTCGCACACCGCCTGGACGCGGATGCCGTCCCATTTCCACTCCGCCGCATAATCGGCCGGTTCGAGCTTTTCCAAATCGCCGTCATCGACCGCGTTGGACAGCATCACCGGCCGGAACAATGCGAGCGCCGCGCTTCTCGGTTTTTCCGCCCGGCCTTCCAGCCACGCAAAGAGCGCCGTGTAGGGAGGCGTCAGCCCGTGCCAGAGCTCCTCGATCTCGACGACATCGACTTGGCCGAGATCGGCCAACGCCTGCTTGGCAAGCCGCGCCGACACGCCGATGCGCAACCCGCCGGTAACCAGCTTGATGATGGCGAAGCGCGCAGAGATGCTGGCGCTGTCGAGAAGCCTGGCGAGCACCTGCGGCCCGTCGGAGCGGCTCGCCGCCTGGAGCTTGCCGACCACTTCGGCGAGCGTTGGCGCGTGGTTCGGTATGTGGCCGGCCGGCTGCGGCCAGACCAGCGACACCGTCTCGGCGAGATCGCCAACATAATCGTAGGAATAGCCGAACAGCACGGGGTCCATCCGCTCGACCACCAGCCCGCGCAGCATCGCCGGCTTCACCGCCGCGATCGACAGATCGCCGGTGATCGCCGCCAGCGCCAGTCCGCGGTCGGGATCCTCGACGCTACGGAAATAGTCGGTGAGCAGCGTCAGCTTGCCGTTGCGCGAAGGCGTCAGCACCAGCCGGTCGAGGAGCTCGGCGAAGCGGTTCATCGTTGGTTGCGCCTGCT
>NZ_RZST01000246.1:0-9148 GCF_003997575.1 Mesorhizobium sp. M1A.F.Ca.IN.022.07.1.1 | reverse complement strand
GTTTCCAGTCCGCGCAGCGCCTTCTGCAGCGATTCCTGGAAGCTGCGGCCGATGGCCATGACCTCGCCGACCGACTTCATGGCGGTGGTCAGCACCGGCTCGGCGCCGGGGAATTTCTCGAAGGCGAAGCGCGGGATCTTGGTCACCACATAGTCGATCGACGGCTCGAACGAGGCCGGCGTCGCGCCGCCGGTGATGTCGTTCTCCAGCTCGTCCAGCGTATAGCCGACGGCAAGCTTTGCCGCGACCTTGGCAATCGGGAAGCCGGTCGCCTTCGAGGCGAGCGCGGACGAGCGCGAGACGCGCGGGTTCATCTCGATGACCACCAGGCGGCCGTCGGCCGGATTGACGGCGAACTGGACGTTGGAGCCGCCGGTCTCGACGCCGATCTCGCGCAGCACCGCGATCGAGGCGTTGCGCATCATCTGATATTCTTTGTCGGTCAAGGTCAGCGCCGGCGCGACGGTGATGGAATCGCCGGTGTGCACGCCCATCGGGTCGAGGTTCTCGATCGAACAGATGATGATGCAGTTGTCCGCCTTGTCGCGGACCACTTCCATCTCATACTCCTTCCAGCCGAGCACGCTCTCCTCGATCAGCACCTCGGTGGTGGGCGAGGCGTCGAGGCCGGACTGGACGATGTCGTAGAATTCGGCGCGGTTGTAGGCGATGCCGCCGCCGGTGCCGCCCATGGTGAAGGAGGGGCGGATGATCGCCGGCAGGCCGACATGGTCGAGCGCTTGCGCCGCGATCGCCATGGCGTGGCTGATATAGCGCTGCTTGCGGTCGCCTTCGCCGAGGTTCCAGCGCGTCTCCAGCGCGTCGAGCGCGGCATCGAGGTTTTCGGGGTTCTCGGCTTTGAGCGCGGCGCGCTCGGCCTCGTGGATCTTGCGGTCGGCGTCCTTGACCTCGGTGGCATTGGCCAGCATCGAGCGCGGCGTCTCCAGGCCGATCTTGCTCATCGCCTGGCGGAACAGCGCGCGGTCCTCGGCCTTGTCGATGGCATGCGCATCCGCGCCGATCATCTCGACATTGTAGCGGTCGAGCACACCCATGCGGCGCAGCGACAGCGCGGTGTTGAGCGCGGTCTGGCCGCCCATGGTGGGCAGCAGCGCGTCGGGGCGCTCCTTGGCGATGATCTTCGCCACCACTTCGGGCGTGATCGGTTCGATATAGGTGGCGTCTGCCAGCTCCGGATCGGTCATGATCGTGGCCGGGTTGGAGTTGACCAGGATGACGCGGAAACCCTCTTCCTTCAGCGCCTTGCAGGCCTGGGTCCCGGAATAGTCGAACTCGCATGCCTGGCCGATGACGATGGGGCCGGCCCCGATGATCAGGATCGACTTGATGTCGGTGCGTCTTGGCATGGTCTATGGATTCCGTTCGGCGAGCGGCTTGCACGAAAAACCGGGCGGGGAGGACCCGGCCGGTTGTGCTTGCGATTCTGGTATCAGGCTAGGAGGGCCTTATAGGGAAGAGTTTTGGCGGATGTAACCCCGAAAATGAGGGTTTTGCGGGTTGGCGTGACGGAACAAAACAGGCGTCTCATTCCTTCGCGCCCCCCTCTGCCCTGCCGGGCATCTCCCCACGAGGGGGAGATTGGACGTCACGACTGCTTTCGCCAATTTTCGACGGCGAAGAAAAAGCGAGGCGCCAAAACAGCCGATCTCCCCCCAAGTGGGGGAGATGTCCGGCAGGACAGAGGGGGCGCTGTCCCGCCGGCGTCTTCAGCCTATCGCTTCCCCAGGGCCAGCTGATCCGTGATCTCAAAGCGCTCCGAAACGCCGATGCGGATCATGTTCAGGCTGCCTTCGCGGGTGAAGCGGAATTCGTCGGAGGAGTCCGAGCCGGCCGGCTTGCCGTCATGGAAGTGGATGATGCGCGTGCCGCCGTCCGGCCAGGTCACGGTCACGACGCTGTCGCCGGCCTCATGTGCGACGCTGATCAGGCAGCGGGTCATCGGCTGGCCGATCCGGCGCGCGCAGGGGATGCCGTCGGCGGCGTCTGGGGCAGGGGTGTCGGACTCCGTGATCGCCGAGGCGGCGAAGGCGAGGGCGTAGGCATCCTGCATGGCGACGGCGCTGATATCGGCCGCGGATGGCGGATCGGCCGGCTCGCTGCGACCCAGGCGCGCGGCGATGTCCGGCTGCGGTTCTTCAGAGGGCTCGGGCGCGTTCGCTTCCTGTGGCGGGCCGGCGTCAGTTGCCGGCACGGCTGCATCCTCGGGCGCCGGGGCCGGGTTGTTGGGGCTGAGATAGCGGGCCGGCGCCCATCCGACGATATGCGCGTCCTGCGTGTCCTCGACCTTGCACCAGGGATAGTTATTGACGGTCTTGCAGCCGTAATTCTTCACGGCTGCGCCGTTGGGCAGGCGCGCCGCGACCTTTCCATCTGGTGAAGCGGTGGCGCGGATGTTGAGGAGATCGTCCGGCGCAAGGCCGCCGATGATTGAAATGATCGTGGCTGGCGCGTCCTGGGCCAAAGCCGGCACGGCGGCCAGCAGCAAAGGAGCGGCGATCAGCAATGTCGATCGGAGCGTGACTTTACGCTTCATCCTTAATGCACTGCAATCCTGGCGTTTCCGCTCAATCAGATTATGAGCTTCGCTCAATCATGGATATGAGCTTCGCTCAATCTTTATAAATCCGGTCCGCGGCGCGTGCGCCCATTCCAGTCGTCCGCTTGTTCGGCCTGCTTTGCGGCAGCTTCATGGTCGTAGGCGATGGCGATCGCCTCGGAGCGGCCGGGAGGCATCCATCTCGACGATGCCGTAGCGCGCATGCCGGCTGTCCTGCTCAGAGACATGCGCCGGCGGGAATGCGGATGAGCTCGCTGCGATGGCTATTGCCGCACAACGCGATCCGGCAGGCTGGAGGGCCAGCACGTTGCCATGGATATCGGCCAGAACGGCAATGCGCATCAGGCGTCGATCTCCGCATCGGCGGTGCCGACCGCTGGAAGCGCCTTGTCCTCGCCGGCGGCCGCGATCACGCTGTCGAGCAGGCCGGGGAAGCGCCTGTCGAGGTCGTCGCGGCGCAGGGTGATCAGCCGGCTGGTGCCGACCGCTTCGGTGCGGGTCACGCCAGCCTCGCGCAGCTTGGCGAGGTGGTAGCTGAGATTGGTCTTGGAGGCGAGGTCGAGGAACTTGCCGCAGTTCATCGGCACGCCTTCCTTGCTGGCGAGAAAGCGCACGATTGCCAGCCGGGTCGGGTCGCCGAGCACGGCAAGCACGATCGGCAGGCTGATCTGATCGGCGGTCGGATGAGGCAAGGTCATGGTTGAGAATTAAGCGCAAACGGCACCAACTTCAACGCGTCTCCGCTTCTTGCTTGGTTACGCAGCTTCCCGGTTTCTACGCCGTCCTGACACAGAGCTGTCAGCAGGGTTCCGCTAATTTGCCCAAGTTCCGTTGACATCATGCCCCTTCATGTCCAATTGTTCAATAACTTTTGAACAAAGGACATATCCCATGGACAAGCGGATCTTCTGGCTTGCGCTCGGATCGTTTGCGATCTCGACCGAAGGCTTCGTCATCTCCAGCCTTCTTCCCGATATCGCCGCGGATGCCGGCATCTCCGTTCCGCTCGCCGGCTCGCTGATCACCGCCTTCGCGCTCGCCTATGCGATCGGCGCGCCGATCCTGGCGACGCTGACCGGCGAGTGGGACCGGCGGCGCGTCATCCTGTGGACGCTGGTGTTCTTCGTCATCGGCAATATCGTCGCGGCGCTAAGCTCGTCCTTCGAATTGCTGCTCATCGCACGCATCGTCATGGCGCTGTCGTCCGGCCTGTTCGCGGCAACTGCGCAAGGCACCGCCGTGGCGCTGGTCGACGACCATCACAGGGCCCGCGCCATCGCGGTCGTGGTCGGCGGCACCACGGTGGCGGTCGCGGTCGGCGCACCGCTCGGCGCGCTGGTGGCGGCGATTGCCGGCTGGCGCGGCACCTTCTTTGCCATTGCCGGCCTCGGCGCGCTTGCCGGCGCGATCCTGTGGTGGCGGCTGCCGCGCGGCATTGTCGGCACCAGGTTGCCGCTCAAGGCGCGGCTGGCGGCGGCGGTCCGTCCCGGCGTGTTGCCGATCCTGGTCACGACCACGCTGGCGCTGGTCGGCGCCTTCCCCGTCTTTGCCTTCATCGCGCCTCTGGCGATCGAGGGCGGCGGCCTCAGCCCGCTGGCGCTTCCCGGCATGCTGCTTGCCTTCGGCGTTGGCGCCGTCATCGGCAACATCGCCGGCGGCCAGGCGGCGGACCGTTTCGGCGCGGCGCGCACGGTTTGCTGGTCGCTGGGGCTGAGCGCGGCGATGCTCGTCACCTTGTCGCTGATCCCGACCTTCCTGCCGCATTCGATCGCCGGGCCGGCGCTGATGGGCATGATGGTGCCGTGGGGCATCGTCGGCTGGGCCTTCCCGCCGGCGCAGGCGAGCCGGATCATCAAAATAGCGCCCGATGCCGCCCCGATCGTGCTCTCGCTCAACGCCTCGGCGCTCTATTTCGGGGTCGCCCTTGGCGCGGTGGTCGGCGGTGCGGTGCTGCGCTTCGGCGCGCCGGCCGATCTCGGCCTGGTCGCCGCGGTGTTCCCGATCCTGGGTCTGGGCATCGTCTTGGCGGGAAGGCTGCTTGCACGCCCGGTGGCAATGCCGGCCGAATAATTGCATTCAAACCTGATCGGCGGCCGCTTTTTCAGTTCGAAAAGGCGGCCGCCGGCAGCTCCAGGTCGAGGTCGGCCACGGCGTCCAATGCCGCGCGAAGCTTCGCCGCCTGCTCCGCGCCGACCTTGTCCTCGAATTGCCGCTGCGCGACGCTCCAAAGCTTGAGCGCCTCGTCGAGCTTGGCCTTGCCTTGCGACGTCAGCCGGACGCGCTTGACGCGGCGGTCGTCCTTATCGGGAAAAGTCTCGACATAGCCGTCGCGGATCAGCGGCTTCAGCGTGTGGCCGAGCGCGGACAGATCCATGATCAGCGCCTCGGCGATGGTGCCCATCGCCGGCTCATCGCTGATGTGGATCTGAAAGAGCAGCCCGAACTGCGTGCTCTTCAGGCCCGACGGCGACAGCGCGTCGTCGTAGAAGCGGCCGAGGCTGCGCGCAGCGCGCCGCAGCGTGGCATTGTTGCAGTCGCTGAATCCCGGCTTCCGAGCTTCGTCCATGATCGCTCCTTGCCGGCGCAAAGACGCGCCGGCCTGTCGCAGAAATAGTTTTCGCCGCTGCCGTTGACAAGATAGTGGCATATACCTACTTCGGCAAAAGTGGCATATGCCACTAAATGAAATCAGAGGTTCGGCTGATGATGCGATCATCGGCGCCGAGCCGCGCGAAGCGAACAAAGGAACAGGACAATGAGCACGAAGGACAACAAGGGCACGGCCGTCATCACCGGCGCATCGTCGGGCATCGGCGCGGTCTACGCGGACCGGCTTGCGGGGCAGGGCTACGACCTGGTGCTGGTGGCGCGCCGCGCCGACCGGCTGCGGGAGCTGGCCGACAGGCTCTCCTATGCCTATGGCCGCAAGGTCGAGACGATCGTCGCCGACCTTGCGGCCGATGCCGATCTGCGCCGTGTCGAGCAGGCGGTTTCGACGGACGACAGCGTGACGCTGCTGATCAACAATGCCGGCGTGGGCGGCCTGGAGACGATTGCCGACGCCGATGCCGATGCGGCCGAACGCATGATCAAGGTCAATGTCGTGGCGCTGACCAGGCTGACCCGCGCCGTGCTGCCGGGCCTCATCAAGCGCAATCGCGGCGGGATCATCAACATCGCCTCCGTCGTCGCCTATGGCATTGCCGTTGGCGGCATCTACAGCGGCACAAAGGCCTATGTCGCCAACTTCACCGAAGCGCTGCAAAAGGAAGTCGCCGGCACCGAAGTGAAAGTCCAGTCCGTCGTGCCTGGACCGGTCCGCACCGAGTTGTGGGACGTCTCCGGAATCAGCCTCGACAGGCTCAATCCGGACTGGATCATGAGCGCCGAGGATCTGGTCGACGCGGCACTTGCCGGCTTCGCCCAGGGCGAAACCGTCACCGCGCCCGGCCTTGCCGACGCGGCCGGGCTGACGGCCTATCTCGGCGCCAGAGACCAGTTCTTCGGCAGCCTGTTCTCCGGCAAGCCGGCGGCGCGCTACGCCGTCTGACCTCTCTCAAGCTGGCCGCCACATCTGCAGGATCGAGGCGGCCAGCAGCAGGGCGAGCACGATGTTGAGAGCGCGCCACTGGCGCTCAGTCTTGAGCAGGCGCGCAAGCAGGGTTCCTGCCACGCACCACAACGACAGCGACAAAGCCGCGGCAAGGCCGAACACGGCGCCGAGAAGCAGCGCGAGTTGCAGCGGACCATCCGCCAGGGCCGCGAAGGACGCCGCGGCGCCCAGCCCCATCGCCCAGCCTTTCGGGTTCATCCACTGAATCCCGGCGCCGCCGAAGAAGCTGTTCGGCCTAGCCATGCTCACGTCGAGCTTGGGCGGGCCGCTGCGGCCGATCCTGATCGCCAGCCAGATCAGATAGAGCGAGCCGGCGATCTTCATCGCAAGCTGGAGCGAGGGGACGGCGGCGATCAGCCCGGCCAGGCCGGCAGCACCCGCCGCCGCTACTGACGCCAGTCCCGCGGCGCTGCCGGCCATCAGCGGCACCGATCGGCGAAAGCCGAACTGCGCCCCGGATGCCGTCGACAGCGTCGTGGCGATGCCGGGCGTCGAGGTCGAGATCAACGCGAACAGGACAAGGGGGATGATGGTTTCGGACATCCAAAGCCTCCACGGTGGAAGGAGCCTGCATGTTAGGCGCTGGGCGCTATCAGTAAATGCAATGTTGGATATGGTCTGCATTAGTGATTATAATGCAGCGATGTTCCGCGATCTCGACACCACACTTGTCCGCACCTTCGTGACGACGGCCGACAAAGCCAGCATGACGGCCGCGGCCAACGCCCTCAATCTGACCCAGGGCGCCGTCAGCCAGCAGATCAAGCGGCTGGAGGAGATCCTTGGCCAGATGTTGTTCGAGCGCGACCGCCGCGGCTTGAGACTGACGCGTTCGGGCGAACGGCTGCTCGACAAGGGCCGGCGTCTCTTGCGGCTCAATGACGAGATCCTGGCGGAGATAAGCGGCAAGGCGGTCGCCGGCGGGGTGCGGATCGGCGTGCCCTACGATCTTGTCGGCACATTGCTGCAACCTGTTTTGAAAACCTACGCTGAAGCCTATCCGCAGGTGGAGATTTCGCTGGTCTGCGCCTCTTCGCCGGAACTCGCGGCGGCGCTGGCGGCAGGGACGATCGACCTTGCCGTCATCGAGGAGCGGGCCGGTCCGACGGCCGGCGAGTGCCTACTGGTCGACCGGCTGGTCTGGGTCGGTGCCAGAGGCGGCTCGGCGCGCTTGAAGCGGCCTTTGCCGGTCTCCATGGTCGCGGATAGCTGCGCCTTCCGTCCCGCGGTGCTGGCGGCGCTCGGCACGCACGGGCTCGATTGGCGCACCGTGTTCGAGAACGGCAACATCGACGCAACGACCGCAACGGTACGGTCGGACCTTGCGGTGACCACCTGGCTCGCCTCGACGGTTCCGGCCGACCTCGACATCCTGTCCGACGCCGACTTACCGGCGCTGCCGAATTTTTCCGTCAACCTGCACCTGCCGAAGCATGCAGTGACGCGGACGGCAGAGGCATTCGCCACTCATATCCGCGAGGGTCTGGCGCGGCATCGCCGGGCAGCGTGAGCGACACTTTTCGTTCCTCGCCCCCGCTTTGGGGGCGAGGAACCTTGGCGCTACTTCCAGTTCTTGCGCCGTTCGAGCTCGGCTTCGGAAGGCTGCTCTGTCGCAAAAGATCCGGTCTTGACGCCGCCGCCACGTTCATAGGTCGCCATGATGACACCCGTGCTGGTGGTTTGCGACTTGATGAGCTTGAAGGCGGCGGGCATCGCGTCATCGCCGAACAGGCGCTTTCCCTTGCCCAGCAACAGCGGGAAGATCATCAACCGGATCTCGTCGATCAGCCCATTGGCGAGCAGGGTCTGGATCAGATTGCCCGAACCCTGGATGAGCAGATCGGGTCCGTCTTCCTGCTTGAGCTGCCTGAGCCTGGCAACGACGTCTGGTCCAAGCGGCTGCGTGTTCTGCCAGGTCAGGCTATCCGGCCGATGCGTCGCGACATATTTGGTCGCCGGGTTGAAGGCATCTGCGATCGGATCTTTCTGATACGGCCAGTACGCGGCGAAGATGTCATAGGTTCTGCGACCGAGCAGCAGGGCGAAGGGCTTTGAGAACAATTCGTCCATTGCCTCGCCCGCCACCTCGTCAAAGTAATGGAAGGTCCAGCCGCCGAATTGAAAGCCGCCGACCGGGTCCTCTTCCGGGCCGCCTGGCGCCTGCATGACGCCGTCGAGGCTGACGAATGTGGCGGCGATGATCTTGCGCATCTGTCTTCTCCCTTTTCGTGATCCGCGCCGTCGCGGCCGGATTTCGTCCTAAGGACGGGCGACAAGCCTGCGTTCCGACACAGGCTTCCGCAGATTTCTATCGTTCGCTGTCGGCGCGCATGGCGCGGGACGAGAACCAGACATCGCCGAACACGGCGGTGGCGGTTCGATCGGGCGCCTTGTCTTCGGTCAGCCAGATCGAGCGCGTGCGGCTGGCGCGTTCGCGGGTTGGCACTCTTGCCTCCGGGCCGGCGAGGGAGGCGCCGACGCAAGGGATGAACCAGGAACCCATGAAGGGCCGGCAGGCGAACCCCGCCTGCATGCGGGTGACCAGCACGGCGAGGCCGATACGCTGCGCCGGCCGCCAGGGGAAGATCAGCCGGCCGCCGGGCCTGAGCGCCCTCAGCCACGCAGGGGGCGGGGCAATGACGGCAGCATTGACATAGATGATGTCAGAGGGCGGTAGCGGGCCGGCGACAGCGTCGCCGGCAACGACCTCGACATTGCCATAAGCCGCGAGGTTCACCTTGGCTTGCGCGGCGAGATCCGCTTCGATCTCGAAGGCGGTGACGCTGCCACTGGGCTCGACCAGCCTTGCCAGCAGCGCGGTATAGTAGCCGGTACCGGCGCCGATATGGGTGACGGCTTCGCCGGGTTTCGGTTCGACCTTGCCGATCCACATGGCGTGCAGAACCGGTTCGCCGTTGTTGATGCCCTTGTCGGCATCGAGCACCACCAGCACGTTC